>JAISRM010000136.1 GCA_031273645.1 Endomicrobium sp. | reverse complement strand
GCCCATAAACTTAAATTATACGACGAAACTATTTGTGATTTTAACTGGGATAGTCTGCCTTCCGTTTCTTGCGGATATTTGATGTACAAAGATTCAACTACGACGGCGGATAAAATGCTGTCTCCGAGAAATTCCATACGCTCGTTGCAGTTTTGCAATCCCGATTCGCAAGAATAAGATTTATGAGTAAGAGCGCTTTTTAAAACTTCAAGGTTATTGAAATCGTATTCAATAACTTCTTGAAGCTTTTCATAGTTTCTATTAGACATATTTTTTTATAATGATGCTTGCGTTATGACCGCCAAAACCCAAAGAGTTTGAAATCGCGCATGTAATTTGGGCTTCTCTTGCGGCGTTTGGAACATAGTCCAAATCGCATTCTGGATCGGGAGTTTCATAATTAATGGTAGGATGAATAAAACCGCCTTGCATAGAAAGCGCTGTGGCAATAAGCTCGACTCCGGCGGCGGCTCCTAAGAGATGTCCCGTCATGGATTTAGTTGAAGAAACCGGAATTTTATAAGCCCTGTCGCCAAAAACTTTTTTTATGGCGGCGGTTTCCGTTTTGTCGTTTAATCCGGTTGACGTTCCGTGCGCGTTTACGTAATCAACTTCTTCTTTTGAAATTCCGGCGTCATCTATGGCTTTTTGCATGGCAAGCACTGCGGCTTTTCCTTCAGGTTCCGGAGCGGTTATGTGATAAGCATCGTCGGAAGCGCCGTATCCGGCGACTTCCGCATATATTTTAGCGCCTCTGTTTAACGCATGTTCCAAAGTTTCCAAAACGACTATGCCTGCTCCTTCTCCCATAACAAAACCGTCGCGGTTTTTGTCAAAAGGTCTTGAAGCTTTTTGAGGCTCGTCATTTCTTCTGGAAACGGCTTTCATATTGCAAAAACCGGCAAGACCGAGAGGAGTTATAACGCCTTCGGCTCCGCCTGAGATCGCTATGTCTGAATCTCCCGCGCGCAAAATTCTTAAAGCGTCGCCTATAGCGTGGTTTGCAGACGCACATGCGCTTGTTACGGCGTAATTAGGGCCTGTAAAACCGTAGCTTATGGCTATTTCTCCCGGAAGTATGTTTGTTATTATCATCGGAATGAGGAAAGGACTTACGGCTCTGGGACCTCTGGACAGAAGAGCTTTTTCTTCTTCTTCTATAACGTCCAGTCCGCCCATACCGGTACCGGTAACGACGCTGATTCTTGACGGATCCTCTTTGGAAAGATCAAGACCCGAATCTTCGACCGCAAGTTTTGCGGCAGATACGCCAAGCTGGGTAAATCTGGCCATTCTCTTTGCTCTTTTTTTATCAATAAACTTTTCGGGATCAAAGTCTTTGATATATCCGCTTATTTTTACCGGAAAAGCTCCGGCATCAAAATGCTCAATGACGGAAATGCCTGATTTACCTTCTTTCAATGCCTTTGAAAATTCGGCATTGCCCGTACCGATAGGGGAAATGACCCCCATACCGGTTATTACTATTCTTTTTTTCATTTTAATTTCCAATTATCGTGTAACGCTGAATTCAGCGCCTAACCGTTATGGCAGCCCCAGAACAACATAAATTCAAGGTAACACTTCGTGTTAACTTTGCAGCGCGAGTGTTAATCTACTCTACTGCGCTTCTCCGGATATCCGGATCAAATATTTGCGGCATTGCTGCCGTTTCCGGATTTTAGCGGAGAAACCATTGTAAATTCAATGACTTGGAAACTGAGCTTATTTAGAAGCGTGCGCTTTAATATACTCTACCGCGTTTCCTACGGTCTGTATCTTTTCGGCTTCTTCATCCGGGATTTCAATGCCGAACTCTTCTTCAAAAGCCATTACAAGTTCAACAGTGTCTAAAGAATCCGCGCCTAAATCGTTAACAAAAGATGCTCCCGTTACTACTTCCGCCGGATCTACGCCTAACTGCTCAACTATGATCTCTTTTACCCTAGCTTCAAAGTCTGCCATTTTGTACTCCTCCGTTTTTAGTAAAACAGCCCGAAAAGCAAAGAGCGCAAACAACACTCTTTTTTTAACGCTGCGATCCGGCTGTTTTTATTGTAAAAATATTTGGCGCGCTGCGCCTATTTTTAACTCTGCTTTATGGCGCTGCTTTTTTAGCTCTGCGCCTTGCGCCTTCTTTTACATATACATTCCGCCGTTTACCGAAAGAATATGACCGGTTATGTAGGAAGAATCTTCGCTTGCCAAAAATAAAGCCGCTTTTGCAATATCTTCGGCTTCGCCGAGTCTTGAAAGCGGTATCATATCAGCCATCGCCTTTTTTGCTTCTTCGCTTAGCTTATCCGTCATTGCCGTGCGTATAAATCCGGGAGCTATCGCATTTACAAGAATATTTCTTGAAGCAAATTCTTTTGCGCAGGTTTTTGTTATCGCTATCACTCCGCCTTTTGAAGCCGAATAATTTATTTGACCCGCGTTTCCCATTTCGCCGACTACCGAAGCTATGTTGATTATTCTGCCTTCTCTCTGTTTTAACATCGGCCTGCTTGCAGCTTTTATGCAATTAAACACGCCTTTTAAATTTACAGATATGACTGCGTCCCATTCCGCTTCGGTCATTCTTAGAACGAGATTATCTTTTGTTATTCCGGCATTGTTTATAAGTATATCTATTTTGGAAAATTTGTCAAGACAAGACTTGACAAGATTTTCGCAATCTTCTAATTTTGCGACGTTTGCCGCGACTGCCAAAGTTTCAACGCCGTATTTTTGTTTTATTTCTTCGACCGTTTTAGACGACAAATCGGCGTTTATGTCAGACACCGCTATATTTGCTCCTTCCGATGCGAATTTTTCCGCGATGGCTTTGCCTATTCCCTGCGCGCTGCCCGTTATAACGGCCGTCTTATTTTTTAATCTCATTTCCAATCCTCCATTAATGAACGATACAATATTAATCTTTGCCGCAAAGCGGTCCGCTCATTTTCAATTTAAACTTTGCAGAGTTTTTTGCAAAGAAATTTCGTCTTCCGCGTTTAAAGCTTTTTTACTTTTGTCCGTTCTCTTTAACAAGCCGGATAAAACTTTGCCGGGACCTATTTCTATGAAATTCTCAGCTCCTAAAGCTATGGCGTTTTGTATTATTTCATCCCATTTTACAGGGCTTTTAATTTGTTTTACCAATTTGTCTTTAACTTCTGCGCAATTGAAAGTAAGCGCAGCGTCGCAATTTGTATAAACTCCAAAAAGAGGATTTGTAAAAACGTATTTTTCAAGCTCGCAAGACATTGCCTCGGCCGCCCCGCTCATAAGAGAGGAATGAAAAGGGCCTGAAACGTTTAAAACAACGCATTTTAATGCGCCTTCAGCGCCGGCAAGTTCGACGGCTTTGTTTACGGCTTCGGCCGTTCCGGCTATCACAATCTGTCCCGGAGAATTATAATTTACGGCTTGGCAAACGCCTAAAGAAGAGGCGCGAGCGCATATATCTTCAACGGCGGCTTTTTGCATGCCCATTATCGCAGCCATAGTTCCGGGATTTTTTTCCGAGGCGTCCTGTATAAAAGAGCCTCTTGCTTTTACCATGGCAAGCCCGTCTTCAAAATTAAAAAAACCTGCGGCGCATAAAGCGCAATACTCTCCGAGAGAATGCCCTGCGGCAACAAATTCAAACTTTGAAAAATCCGCAAGGCTTTTAAAAACTTCAAAAGCTGCGACGGATACGGTAAAAATTGCAGGCTGAGTGTATTTTGTCAGTTTAAGCGTTTCTTCAGGTCCTTCAAAAATGACGCTTTTAAGTTCGTCTCCGGCAGAATCAATTATTTCTTTGGCTATGGGATACTTATTATATAAGTCTTTTCCCATTCCTATATATTGAGAACCCTGTCCGGGAAACATCAAAAATATTTTTTTTGGCATTATTCCTCTTTTATAAAAGACAGAGCAAAGAAATAAACGCAGATCTGAGAAGTTATGTTAAACCGCGCCCGCGCGAATTTATCAAACAAACCCGACGCTTCCCAAATATGAGTCTAACCCGGCTCTGCCTTTTTAAGTTTTAAACTCTTATAACCGCCGCGCCCCACGTAAAACCTGCTCCAAAAACAACCAGCTCGACCAAATCGCCTTTTACAAGCCTGCCTGTTTTTATTGCTTCGTCAAGCGCCGTAATAGTAGTGGCAGACGAAATATTTCCGGTTTTATGAAGATTGACAAAAACTCTTTCCATTGAAATTTCAAGTTTTTTTGCAACGGCTTCAAGTATCCTCATATTTGCCTGATGAGGAATAAACAATTTAATATCTTCAAGTTTTTTTGCCGCAAACTCAAGCGCTTTTTCGGCGGCAAACACCATTTTGGGAACCGCCGCTTTAAAAACGTCTTTCCCGAGCATTTTTATAGCGTGCATTTTTTCATTTACTGTATCGTGCGTAGCGGGGTTTCTTGTTCCTCCGCCCGGAAGATCAAGCAGACCTGCATAAGCGCCGTCGGCGCCAAGATAAACGGATAAAATATCGCTGGGTTCATTGCAAGCCCTTAAAACCATAGCTCCGGCTCCGTCTCCAAACAAAATGCATGTATTGCGGTCTGTCCAATCTGTAAATTTTGCAAGTTCTTCAGAGCCGACAAGAAGAATTGTTTTATACAATCCGACTTCTATAAAAGCTTTGGCTACGGCAAGAGCGTAAACAAAACCGCTGCATGCTGCGGACAAATCAAAAACCGGAATATTTTTTATGCCAAGCTTAGTCTGCAAAAAACACGCGGTTGAAGGAGTGAGCATATCTGGGGTGATCGTCGCAACAATAATTAAATCTATTTCTTCCGGCTTAACGTTTGAGGCCTTTAACGCCTCAATAGAAGCTTTATAAGCAATATCGGAAGTGGGCTCGTCCTTTGCGGACAGATGCCTTTCTTTCATTCCCGTTCTTGTAGTGATCCATTCGTCTGAAGTTTCGACTATTTTTACAAGATCGGCGTTTGTAAGAATTTTTTCCGGAAAATAAGAGCCTGTTCCTAAAATTTTAACGCCGTATTTATTATTCATTTATTTAACCGTTTCAGCCGCTGCATTATGCTTTGCAATTGCTTCCTTAATTTCATTTATTAAATTTCTTTCAGCGGCTTTTGCGCCTGCAAAAATCGCGTTCTTAACGGCTTTTTTATCGGATCTGCCGTGCCCTATTATGCAAACCCCGTCAACGCCTAAAAGCGGCACTCCGCCGTAATCGCTGTAATCCACCTTTTTTCTCAGATCTTTTATCGCAGTCCACAAAAACGGCAAAGAAACCCACGCTATGGGATGTTTTTTAAAGCCTCTTTTAATAAGAGACAGCATCATCTCGGCAATTCCTTCGCCGAATTTCAATAAAAGATTTCCGGTAAAGCCGTCGCTTACTATTACGTCGGCTTTGCCGCGCGGAATGTCTTTGCCTTCAATGTTGCCGATAAAATTTAAATCGGTTTGTTTCAGCAAAGCAAAAGAAGCAAGCGAGAGTTCATTGCCTTTAGAATCCTCTTCGCCGATTGAAGCAAGAGCGACTCTGGGTTTTTCTATGCCTAAAACTTTTTTGCAATAAAGGCTTGCCATAATTCCAAACTGCACAAGATTTTCAGGTTTGCAGTCGGCGTTTGCTCCGCAATCGGATATCATGCATAAATTGTCTATGGTCGGAAACATCGTAGAAAGCGCCGGCCTTAAAACGCCGTCGATTCTTTTTAAATAAAATAACGACGAAGCCATAGCCGCGCCGGTATTTCCCATCGAAACAAAAGCATCGGCTTTGCCTTCGGCGACAAGTTTTGCGCATACCGCTAAAGACGAATCTTTTTTCTGCCTGATAGCTTTTGCCGGATGCTCGTCCATAGCTATAACTTCCGTAGCGTTTACAATTTCAATGTCGAGAGAAGTTAAGTCGTGCTTTTTATGATGTTTTAATAATTCTTCCGCTATCAGCTTTTCAGGGCCGACAAGCAAAATTTTATGTTTAGAAGCTTTAGCGGCAAGAACTGCGCCTTCAACAGTAGCCAAAGGAGCATTATCTCCGCCCATCGCATCAAGCGCAATTATCATTATTTTGAAGCCTCTTGCTGCTGCTGTTGCTGTTCAGCGGTCTTTTTAACTTTTCTGGGAATTATAAGTTTGCCGTTGTAAAATCCGCACTCGGGACATACTTTATGAGGCTGCTTTGCCGCTCCGCAATTTGAGCATTTGCTTATGCCCGGATTATCAAGTTTTGAATTAGCCGATCTTCTGCTATCTCTGCGATGGGGCGTGTGTTTCCTCTTTGGATTTGGCATTGTTTTCTCCTGTTGCTGTTCAAATTAAAAACTCAAAACATTAATATATATTGTTTTAGCGTTTTCTACACTTTTAATTATGACGAACGCGCTTAGCGCTAAAAAGTTCTTTCCATCTTTCTTTTGTTAAATTTTCTTTATCAGCGTTTTGGCAAGAACACGAATCGTCCTCTTTATTGCGTTTGCCGCATATCGGACATATTCCTGCGCACGCCGGCGAACACAAAGGCTTCATAGGCATTTCCAGCACTAAAAGCTGTCGCACTTCTTCTGAAACGTCAATAATTGCGCCGAAAAAATCCATATCGGAGCTGAATTTAATATCAATCGGATGACGATACTGCGCAAGACAGCGCGAACAATTAAGAAATAAAAAGCCGCTGACGCTTCCGCTTATGCAGGCTTTTGAATCGGATATCTTCACGGCTCTTATGCAAACAGAAACTTCGCATAAACATCCTATGTCGCCTTCAAACCTATCGACTTCTCTTTCAACGGCGTCTTCTTTAATAAAATCAGATAAACTTATAATCAACTGCTTCATATACATATCCGGTTATTATAAATTATTATCAATGTATTTGTCAAAGCATGCGCAAAGTAAAAAGTATAAAAACCGGCTCTTAACGTTTATTATTCGTTTGCCAATACTTTTTTAGCTTCTCTGGCTATCATAAGTTCTTCATTGGTAGGTATTATCATAATTTTAACTTTTGAAGACGGAGCCGAGATAAATCTTTCCGAATTTAAAGGCTCTTTGTTTTTTTCAACGTCCATTTCAATTCCTAAAGCGGAAAGCCCTTCGCATGCCTTTTGCCTGACCGTCGGAGAATTTTCTCCTATTCCGGCGGTAAAAACAAGGGCGTCGGCTCCGTTTAAAATTCCAAAATAAGCGCTTATATATTTCTTTATGCTGTAGCAGAGCATATCGTATTCAAGTTTTGCTCTTTTATTTCCGGCGGCTATCGCTTTTACTATCGTGCGCATATCTCCGGAAAGCCCCGAAATGCCAAAAAGCCCGCTTTTTCTGTTTAGCAGATTATTTATGGCCGCGCCGTCTTTAAATTCGGGATAAGCCTCGATAAGATAAGCTATAATTGCGGGATCTATGTCCCCGCAGCGCGTGCCCATCACTACGCCCTGCAAAGGAGTAAAACCCATAGACGTGTCTATGACTTTACCGTTTTCTATCGCCGTAACGGAAGATCCGTTGCCAAGATGGGCTGTAATAATTTTAAGTTCGCTCAAAGGTTTTCCAAGAAGTTCTGCGGCTCTTTGGGAAACGTAATTGTGCGAAGTTCCGTGAAAGCCGTAGCGGCGGATGTGATCTTTTTCATAATATTCGTAAGGAAGCGCGTACATATAAGCATAGTCCGGCATTGTCTGGTGGAAAGCGGTGTCAAAAACAAGAACGGAAGGAATGCCCGGAAGCATTTTTTCAACGGCTTCAATGCCGGCATAATGAGCGGGGTTATGCAGCGGAGCTATCGCAAAACATTCTTTCAATCCGTCTTTAACGTCTTTATCGACTAAAACCGGTTTTGAAAATTTTTCGCCGCCGTGTACTATTCTATGTCCTACGACTGCAATCTCATCGATACCGCTTATGCTGCCGCAGTCTTTGTCGAGAAGCTCTTTTATCACAAGCTCGACGGCCTGCGTATGATTTGAAGCTTTTACGGAATCTTTCTTTTCCCCGCACTTTAAGGATTGGCGTTTATAGTAGGCTTCGTCAAGACCTATGCATTCGACAAGCCCCCAAGCTATTTTCTTTTCGCCGTCCATATCAAACAGCGTATATTTCACCGACGACGACCCGCAATTCACCACTAACACTTTCATAGCAAGTTCCTTATGCGTAAATTAAATTTTTGTATCTTTCGCTTATGCAAAACTACGGAATTTTTATTGCTGATTGTTAACATATACCCATATAAAAACTTTCAGGACAGACTTCGTCTGTATTTTGTCATTCCCGCGTTTTTAATATTTTTTCTTCCTTAGCAGCCTGCGCCCGAATATTTTTATCGGGCGGGAATTGTTTGTTTTGTCATTCCCATGAAAATGGGACAGACTTCGTCTGTGTTTTAGTTTGTCATTCCCGCATTTTTAATATTTGTTCTTCCTTAGCAGCCTGCACTCGAGTGTTTTTATCGGGTGGGAATCCATGTTTGCTAAAAAAGTCTGTTTACATTGCGTTTTTAAAAGAAATAATGTCAGAAACTATATTAATATTAAACTTGGATTCCCATTTTCATGGGAATGACAGACCTTGTAAAAATGATTGACAAAACAACCACTATCTGTGTTTCAGTTTGTCATTCCCGCGTTTTTAATATTTGTTCTTCCTTAGCAGCCTGCGCCCGAGTGTTTTTATCGGGTGGGAATCCATGTTTGCTAAAAATTCTTTTTACATTGCGTTTTTTAAAGAAATAATGTCAGAAACTATATTAATATTAAAAATGGATTCCCGTTTTCACGGGAATGACAGACACAGATAAAACAGACACTGTCCGTGTCCCATAAAACAGACGAAGTCTGTCCCGTTTTCACGGGAATGACAGACACAGATAAAACAGACACTGTCCGTGTCCCATAAAACAGACGAAGTCTGTCCCGTTTTCATGGGAATGACAGACACAGATAAAACAGACACTGTCCGTGTCCCATAAAACAGACGAAGTCTGTCCCATTTTCATGGCAATGACAGACACAAACAAAACAGACGCAGTCTGAAAAGAAATGCCGATACCGCGCAGATTGCTGCGCGGATATTCATTTTATTTCAGTTTATCTATAATAGCGCGCGCCATCTCTTTAGTTCCGGCAGTTCCGCCTAAATCGTAAGTAACGCTCTTTTTTTCGGCTATAACGTCGGCTACGGCTTTTTCAAGCCTGAACGCCGCGCCGGTTTCTCCTATATGTTCAAGCATAAGCCTTGCAGAAAGTATCAAAGCTGCGGGATTAACTTTATTTAATCCTTTATATTTCGGAGCCGATCCGTGCACGGCTTCAAATACCGCGATATCTTCGCCCAAATTTGCGCCGGGCGCCACCCCCAAACCGCCTACAAGACCCGCGCACAAATCAGACATAATGTCCCCGTAAAGATTTGGCAGAACTATAACGTCGTAAAGTTCCGGCTTTTGAACAAGCTGCATGCACATATTGTCTATAAGCTTTTCTTCATATTCAATTTTACCTTCATAATCTTTCGCCGTTTCTCTTGCCGTTTTATAAAAAAGACCGTCGGTGCATTTCATTATATTTGCTTTGCTGACCGCGGTAACTTTTCTTCTGCCGTGCTTGAGCGCGTATTCAAAAGCGTAGCGGACAATTCTTTGCGTTCCAAAAGCAGAAATCGGTTTTATTGAAATCGCGGAATTTTCTCTGATTTTATTTTCTGAAAGTTTGATTATTTCAAGAGCTTGAGGAGAGTTTTCGGGATATTCGACCCCGGCGTACAAATCTTCGGTATTTTCGCGCACCACGACTAAATCTATATTTTCATATTTTGATTTCACGCCTTTATAAGTTCTGCACGGCCGCAGGCACGAATATAAATCAAGTTCTTTTCTTATGGCTACGTTAACGGAACGAAACCCCGTGCCTATGGGCGTCGTAACCGGCCCTTTTAAAGCAATTTTATTTTTTCTTATGCTGTCAAGCGTGCTTTGAGGAAGAGGAGTCCCCTCTTTTTGCATTATATCGACTCCGGCATGCGCTATTTCCCATTCTATTTTAACGCCGGTGGCCTCAACTACTTTTGCTGTAACTTCAGAAATTTCCGGACCGGTGCCGTCGCCGGGAATAAGCGTAATTTTATGAACCATGATATTCTCCTAAATCAGATTTATTTTTCAATAATAATCGAGTGAGATTCTACCGTTTTTTTGCCCGATTGTCAATTTTTGCCGGCGCATTTGCCGGCGCAAAATCAAAATGATAAAGAATGTTTTTATTCGTTTGGACAGAAATGCTGTTTTGCTTGAAGAATGTCAAGGTTTTGATTAGAAAAAGATAAAGCGGGCTGACCTCTGCAATACAGCAGCGGCGTTCCGCCTTACGAGAGTGACAGTACATTTACTTTTTCATGTCAAACACATTGTCCGGCATTCGTTATTATTTAAAACCTTTCAATATCCGTTCTTCTTTCAAATTCTTTTTTAAGTTTAAACAAGCATGAGCGTCAGAGATAAAAGTTTTGCCTTTTGAACAAACATGGGCTAAAAATTCAATATCCTATTTATCGTAAAATCCGGTTATTTGGGTTGAAAATTTATAGTTTACTCCGAGATTGGCGTAATAGCCTGTCTGAGTTCCTAAAAAGGTTCCGTTAAGGTTTGCGTATGCGCTGATTTTTGAAGAGAAATCGTATAATAGTCCGGCTCCGGCTATGGCGCCGAAAACTCCGTTTTCTATGCCTTTAATTTCAAAAGAATTGCCGGAATTTTTATACTCTCCTTTAAAAACTCCGTATTTTCCGGCGGCAAGCAGATCGAATTTAAATTCAGCGTACCATTTAAGGCGCATATCCGAACCGTTGTTTACCTGAAATCCCATAACTGCGTTTAGACGGTTGTAAGAGGCGGCGTAAACGGTTAAGTCTGCGCTGACTGCCTGACTTTCATCGAACTCCTGCGTTGAAACGTAAGAAAAATCTAATCCGGCAAAAGGCCTGAAATAAATATCGTTTTTATAATAGTAATCGTAAGCTCCTTCGACGCTGGCGTTCAGGCTTAATCCGGTAAACGAAGCTTTTGCCGTCCTCGACAAATATCTTATTCTTCTGGCAGAATCGTAATTTTGTCTTCCTCCCATAAACATAAACTTAACGTCAAAATTATTGTCGAAGAAATAAGCTCCGTAACCTCCTACCGAATACTCGTTGATATTTATTTTGTCGCTGTTTTGCAAAACCTCCGCATCGGAATATCCGACGCTTATTCCAAATATTTGCTGTTCGTTTTTCATTGTGTCAAAACCTGCGGCGACGCCTCCTGCAGAAGCCGAAAAATCGCCGGGGGAATTTATATCGCCCTTGTATTTATCATAAGAAGAATATCCTTGAGCCCACACGTTTCTTTTTAAAGCGTTGCCGTCGGGAATAAAATAGCTTCTTTTAAGCCTTGAAAGAATATTATTTTTTGAAGCGTTCAGCGCCGGATACGTTATGACGTTTGCAAAGATATGTCCGGCTAAATCGTTTAAAGCGTCTTTCTTAGCGCTTTCCGAGTTCATTTGATCTATTTTATCTATAATGTAAAATAAATCGCCGGACGCATGCCCGTAATTCCTGTCTAAAGCAAGAGCGTTTTGAAGCTGATTATTGGTAAGTCCTGGCAAAACGTTAAGCTGATCTATTTTTACGGCAATATCGACGTTTTGCCAATTGGTTTTTGACTCTTGCCCGTCGTACAACACCTTAACGTGAACTCTTGTCATTACCGTGCTGACTGCGGTGTCCGAATAATCGCCGTTTGTATAATCAATATTAAAAGATCCCGTTCCGGAAGAAGACTCTAAAGAAAGAATTCTATAAGTTTTAGTGCTTGCGTCTATCCCGCTAAGCCCTATTTTTATCAGCGTTGCGTTTATATCTGCCGTACCCGAACCGTTTATTGTATCGGATTTTCCCGTATCGGAGTCAATGTCAAAATAAAGTTTTGAGGAAGCGTTTGAAACGATTGAAGAAGTGATGTATAAAACGTCGGAGTTATTGTCGTTTCTCATATCTATAAAAACGTTTGAACCTCTTAAATCAACACTGTCTGCTTTAAAAGAAGACTGCGCTCCGAAAGCCACTGTGCCGGCGCTTACGTTAAAAATATTCAGCTCATTATCGCCGTTTAAATATAATCCGCCGGCGCCAAGCTTGTTTACCGTAACCGTATAAGCGCCCGAAGACGCGTATTGTATTCCGCCGTCAAAAGTTATTGAATTTCCGCTTTTTCTGGTCTCTAAATTCAATACAGCCGAAGAATTTAAAGCATCGATAAAAATGTCATTTCTTTTTTTATTTGCGGTATTTCCGGAAAATAAAACCGCATTATTATCGGACAATATATAAGAAGTTCCGCCTTTTAAGTAAACCGCGCCGCCTTTTTCGCCGGCTTCGTTATTTATAAATTCGCCGCCGTTAGAAAGCAACAATCCGTTTGAATAAATCGCGCCGCCCGAACCCGTCGCCTTATTTCCATAAACCTGCGCATACCCGTTGAAACTTACAATTGAAGTATTTGAAAACAGCGCGCCGCCCGAACCGTTATCAGCGGTATTTGAAGTTATAAATACGGTAACTCCCGCATTTTGAAAATATATTCCGCCGTCTGCCCAAATCGCTCCGCCCGCTATGGACGAATCGGGGTGGGCTATATTGTTTCCGGAAATAACGGCCGAACCGTTAAAATATACGCTTGCGCTTGAAAGAATAGCTCCGCCGGAACCCGCCGCTTTATTGTCAATAAGCTGCGCATATCCAAAAACCGAGTTAAACATTACGCTGTCTGCCGCATAAATAGCGCCGCCATTGTGAAACGTTGTGCTGCTGCTATCCAGTTTAGTTTCATTTGCGGATATTTTAGCATTGCCGGCAAAAGATATCTGTCCTGCAGAATAAAGCGCTCCGCCTTGCGCGTGCGCCGAATTTGAAATCAGCGACACGTCGCCGGTTTGCGAGTTAAAACGTATGTCTCCGGAAGCGTAAACAGCGCCGCCGCTGCCGGTAACGCTGGTATTGCTGCTCATTGTTACGCTGCCAAATTCCGCGTTGCCGCTTCCGGCATAAACCGCGCCGCCGTCAAGAGAAGCGCGATTTCCATAAAATACGGCGAAACTGTCGGAAGCAAAAGTAACGCCGCCGCCGGAATAAATCGCTCCGCCGTAACCTCCTCCCGCAGCGTTATAGGCAAAAAGAGCCTGCCCGTAAAAATAAGCGGTTCCCGACTGAAGATAAAAAGCTCCTCCAAGCGACGTGGTTGAAAGATTCCTTTCAAAAGCATAATCTCCGTACAAATAAAAATTTGTTCCGGAAACAAATATTGCGCCGCCTCCGGCGGTATTGTCCTGCGTGTAACGGCCGTCGGCAAGACTTATGCCGTTAAGAGTAATGCTCGCGTTTGAAACATCAAATCTGAAAAAACGCCCGCCGCCCGATGAAGTCAGAATGCGGCGTTTGAGAGGATCGTCTGAAACTAAAGAAGAACCGGAAGCAAGAGCGACTTCGGAGGAAATGCATATATCTCCTTTAAAAACGCCTCTGTTTGAAGAATTTACCTGAGTCATTTTGTTATAAACGTCTTGCGGAGTATCCGTAGAAAAGAAAATAATGTCGGAAGCAAAAGAAACTGCGCCAAACAAAAACATAAAGACAAAAACAAAAAAAATTTTATTCGCATTAATATTCATATTTCCCCTATAAAAAAACAATCTGAGTTACCGGATATTCTATATAGTTTTTTACCTTTTTTCCATAGCGCCCTTCGGCGCCAGTTGGCGCGTAGTTTCTTTACTAAAATATTGTTGCCGACTGCCAATCCCATAAAAACAGACGAAGTCTGTTACGCTTTCGCGGGACAAGCTGCGCTTGTTTTATTAACCCGCATAAAAACAGGCGAAGCCTGCAGGCGGAGTCTGTAAAAAATATTGGGCGCTTTTTATTTTTCGGCAAGAGCGCTTTATCCCTGCGCCGATAAAACGGACATTATATAGTCAACGGAATCAAGCTTGATCTCTTCGTTCATGACGGTCGAGACCGCAAAATCTTTTAAAAAAAGTTTATTGTGCAAATCTTCGACAAATCCGGGATTGTCGATTCCAAAATTAATTTCGGAATTTATATAAAGGCTCATCTTGTCAAAATTTGAAGTGCCTACGCATGCCCAATTGTCGTAAATGGCAGCTTTCACATGAGACATTTGAGGATAAAAATAAATTTTTATCCCGTTTCTAAACATCACATTGGCTTTGACCATATTGCTTTTGCCAAGCATTCCGACGTCGTTATCGGCTGGAAGGATCACTCTCACGTCAACGCCTCTTTTTCTTGCGTTTATAAGTTCCTGTATTATTCTTACGTCGGAAAAATACGAATTTTGCATATAAATTCTTTTTTTTGCGCGCTTTATGGCTTCAATTTGAGAGTTAAAAATTTCCGCCTGCATGGGTTTTGTGTATAAGATGCGTATATCATACATTCCCTCTTGAAACGCTTTGTCATAATCCGGCTTTTTTTTAAACGCGCCTCTTGCCGCCGCGGCAAAATCTCCTCCCGGACCGGCATAAGACCACGTATGATTAAAATCTTCGTCGAGCTTAATTACCACAGGTCCCGTAAGCGAAAGCATCATATCATGCCAATCGTATCTGTACTCTTCGCCAAAATTCATGCCTCCGACATAAGCTAAAGCTTTGTCAATTATTATTGTTTTCGTATGGTCAAAATTAGCCCACGTGTCGGGGGTGGTTCTCACTTTCACTTTTGAACCCGTTTTAAGATACTTTTTTATATTGGGCATTACATAATCTTTTGAATATAGCCTTGCGGGATTTTTAGTAAAATTTAAAACGGTATTTATCTCGTCCGTCAAAACTCTTACCTTCACGCCTTCATTGGATTTTTGTTTAAGCAAATCGGCAAGAGTCAGGCTGTAAGGATCATTTTTAAATATGTAAATTCTCACTTTGAGAGAATTAGACGCTTTTGAAGCTTTTTCTATAAAATCAGGAAAAAAAGATATTCCGTCGATAAGAATGTCGGATTTGCCCTTGTAAACTTCGCGCGTTACGTTGAAATCAAGATAATTGTTAAAATCCTGAAGATCCATCATTTCCGCGCTTTCGTTTAGCGGCGGTATTTCCCCCTCTATTTCTTCGATATAAGGGGACAACCCCGCATAAAGAGAATACGTGAGCGTAGAAAAAAGCCTGTGCGCCGACGTAAAAGGAGCTTTAATAAGATTAAAGAAATGGCTTTTTATTACAAACGAATAAAAAATTCCCGCAGGAAAGCCGGCCGGAGAAATATCTTTTTTTATCATGTAAAAATCCGGAAGCTTTACCGCAGCCGCAACCCCGTTTTCAATGTCAACGTAAACGTAAGGAACAAGAGGTATGCCGTCAACGGGGATAATAAATTTTTTATCGGAAGGATATTTTTCGCATATGTATTTTATAATCGCTCCGTATGCGATATTTACCACGCGCCTTTTATTGAGGCGTCCTTTTACGGCAATGCTTGACGGAACTCCGGCGGGTTCGGCTATTTTAATTAGTCCTTCGTGATCTCTAAATAAAACCACGTCTTTTAAAGAAGTCGGCACCATAACGCCGTTTCCCGAAACTTTCGGAGCCATAAGTTCCAAAGCTTCTTTAAGAGCCTCAGGCAAAATATCCTTTGCAAAAACAACTTTTTGCGCGCTGTCTTTAAAAAGCGGCTGTCCGTCTTTTAAAAAATCGACGTCAAGGACGGAATTTTTTTTACCTCTGCGGCTGTTTTTATCGGGAATTTTAGCGTAAAGATAATAAGCAAGCCCGTTATATTCATAGACAAAATATAAATTCTGCCCGCTTACGAATATTTCCTGCGGATCATAAGCCGCGTTGTCCACGTCGCTTAAGAGCGCATGCTGCTTATAAAGCCCGCGGCATGACATAAAAAGAAAAAATAAAGCAAATAAAAAAATTAACTTTAAAAGTTTCATAATATTATTTTTATTGTTTTGACGGATTGCGGAAAGATAAAAATTCGATGCGCAAAAAACTTAAAAACCGAAAGCCTTAAATAAAGCCGCGCCCAATCTAAATTACGCGGCCGACAATATTCCTCTGACTGCGTCAAGAGAACTAACCGCAACGCTTTTTCTAAGCGCGTCTTTTGACAGCGTTTTATCAATAAACACGTCAAGCATTATGTCCGTAACGGCAAGATATACCGCGGCGGCTTTCCCGCTTTTTTGCGAATCGTCGGCAAGTTCGTCAAAAGAATCAAAATCAAATGTTAAATTTCCTTTTGCCGACAAAACAAGAACGTTTTTTAATACCGGAATAAGTTCGGAAGCGGCTTGGGCAAGAGTAGATTCATCGAGGATTTTCTCCATATTTTTAAGAATTTTTTCAAGAGGAATTTCTTTTTCAAATTCCGCAGGCAAAAGACCGGCGTTAAGAAGAGATTGTTCGGCGATAAGTTTTGCATATACAATTTCCATATCGGCATGGTTAAATTTTCCCGATTTTGCAACTATAAGGTTTTCGCTTAAGCCTTGCAAAAATCCCGCTATCTTTGCCGCTTCCAGCTCTCTTTCCTGCCCGTCGCGCGCGTTTTTGTAAGACTGCAAAAGATTATCCATATAGGTATAAGCGCGTTTAAGTTCGGTCTTTGAACCAAAAGAAGTTAAAATGCTTAAAGCTAAACCGGCAAATTTGTCGGCGTCGGCAAAAGCTTCAAGCTCGTTAAGTTTTGAACCGCGCGCCAAATGTCCGACAGCCGCGGCGGCAAAAACTGAAGGAACAGTTTTTGAGTTCAGCGGAACTTTGCATATTGCGTTAATGTCAAAAGAGGCGGCTGAAACTTCAAGCGTTCTTGCCTCAAGCAAAGCTCTCTCATAACTTTGCGCATAACTTTCTTCAAACGTTTTTTGCGCTATTTTAAAAAGACCGAAATTTATTCCGCCAAAACGTCTTGAACCTTTTGCAGGAACCCTGTAATTTGACATA
>JAISRM010000122.1 GCA_031273645.1 Endomicrobium sp. | reverse complement strand
GCGTTATCCGCAATAGCGCCTTTTTATCCACAAAGAGAAAAAGCGCCAAAAAGAGAAACAACGACACGCCCTGCTGCAACTTCTTTTTCTCTTTAACGACTAAACAGCTAACGGCAAGGATTAACAGATATAGAGGTTTGCTTATGCAAACGACTACAAGCGTTGCATTAGCAAGTTGAACTTGGGGTTAGTAAATATTTATTGACAACAATTTTTATATTTTATAGTATCTGTACCAATAGATTCACACTTTTCAAAAATTTCACAATAACATTTCAGGAGGCGTAATTATGGCTGTAAAAGTTGCAATTAACGGTTTTGGAAGAATTGGAAGACTTGCGTTTAGACAAATGTTCGGCGCAAGCGGTTATGAAATCGTGGCTATTAACGATTTAACGAAACCCGCGATGCTGGCTCATCTGTTGAAATACGACACTGCGCAAGGACGTTACGCTTTAGCCGATAAAGTTTCATCGACTGAAAACTCGGTTATCGTTGACGGCAAAGAAATTAAAATTTATGCCGAAAAAGACGCCAAAAATCTTCCGTGGGGACAAATAGGCGTAGATGTTGTTCTTGAATGCACGGGTTTTTACGCGTCTAAAGCAAAATCTCAGGTTCATATTGACGCCGGCGCAAAAAAAGTCGTAATTTCCGCTCCTGCGGGCGACGATCTTCCCACAGTAGTGTTTAATGTAAATCACGAAATTTTAAAAGCTTCAGACAACATAATTTCCGCCGCTTCATGCACCACTAACTGCCTTGCTCCGATGGCAAAAGCTCTTAACGATTTTGCTCCTATACAGAGCGGCATAATGACCACCGTTCACGCCTATACCGGCGATCAGATGACTCTCGACGGTCCTCATCCCAAAGGCGATTTAAGAAGAGCAAGAGCTGCCGCTGCAAATATAGTTCCCAATTCCACCGGCGCTGCAAAAGCGATAGGGTTGGTGATTCCCGAGCTTAATAAAAAACTTATAGGTTCGGCGCAGAGAGTTCCCGTTATAACCGGTTCAAGCACGATTTTGATAGCCGTAGTAAAAGGAAAAGACATAACGAAAGAATCAGTTAACGAAGTGATGAAAAAAGCCGCCACTCAATCTTTCGGATATACCGAAGAGCAGCTTGTATCTTCCGACGTTATCGGAATTTCTTACGGCTCTTTGTTTGACGCTACGCAGACTATGGTCGCAAAAATTGACGACGATACTTATCAGGTTCAGGTCGTTTCGTGGTACGACAATGAAAACAGCTACACCAGCCAGATGGTAAGAACTATAAAATACTTTGCCGAAATAAAGTAATTGCCTACGGCAAAAAGAATTATAATAAGAAGTCAAAGACCGCGCTTGCGCATAATTTTGTGCGGCGCGGTCTTTCAAATTTATAAAGACGTTAACGAGGTGCTAACTAATGAAAAAAACGCTTAAAGACATTGACGTTAAAGGCAAGAAAGTTTTGGTAAGAGTAGATTACAATGTTCCCCTTGACGCAAACTTGAATATTACCAACGATAAAAGAATAGCGGCGACGCTTCCGACTATTCAGTATTTGCTTGAACAAAACGCCGCGATAATACTGATGGCGCATTTGGGAAGGCCTAAAGGCAAGGCTGTCGCCGAAATGAGCTTAAAGCCGGTAGCCCCCAGACTTTCTGAGCTTTTGGGAAAACCGGTTAAATTTGTCGCCGGAGACGCCATAAGCGCCGAAGCTAAAAACGCGGCCGCAGATTTAAAACCCGGAGAAATTTTGCTGCTTGAAAATTTGAGATTTCATCCTGAGGAAGAGGGCAAAAACGCCGCCGGAGAAAAAGATAAATCCGCAATGGACGCTTTTGCAAAAGAACTTGCTTCTATGGGCGAAGTTTTTGTTCAAGATGCTTTCGGGACAGTTCACAGAGCGCATGCTTCAACAGCCGCTATAGTAAAATACGTTAAAGACGCCGCCGCCGGATTTCTCGTTGAAAAAGAACTTAAATTTTTGGGCGAAGCTCTTGATAATGCGCAAAGACCTTTCGCAGCTATTTTAGGGGGAGCAAAAGTTTCCGATAAAATCAGCGTAATAGAAAATCTATTAAATAAAGTTGACTCCGTCATAATAGGCGGAGCAATGGCTTATACGTTTTTAAAATCTCAAGGAATCAGCGTCGGAACTTCTCTTGTGGAAGACGATAAACTCGATTTGGCAAAAGAGCTTCTTAAAAAAGCAGCCGAAAAGAAAGTCGGTTTTCTTCTTCCCCAAGATCATGTTGTCGCCGATAAAGTTGATTTCGTAAACAAACTTGTCCCTGAAGGCGCTCAGGTAAAGATTACGGAAGGCTCTTCAATTGCCGACGGGTTTATGGGCGTTGACGCAGGTCCGAAATCAATTGAGCAATTTGCGCAGACCGTTAAATCGGCAAAAACTATAGTCTGGAACGGGCCTTTGGGAATTTTTGAAATACCCGAATTTTCAAAAGGCACGGTAGAAATAGCTAAGCTTGTTGCGCAGGCTACCGACAGCGGAGCCGTTTCCGTCGTCGGCGGAGGAGATTCCGTATCTGCAGTCAAGAAAGCCGGCGTTGACAAAAGAATTACGCACATATCTACAGGCGGAGGCGCTTCGCTGGAATTTCTTGAAGGAAAAGAACTCCCCGGAATAGCGGCGCTGCCGGATAAAAAATAAATAACAGAAAATACCGGAAGTTTAGAAGGCTTTGCAGAAATTAGTTTTGTTTTAATGTCTGCGTCCGCCCTAAACTTCCGGCGCTGTTGTTTTTTTCGCGCCGTATAAAAATTTGCTTTTAAAAAAAACTTTTGGTATAATCTTTCAATCATGAATATAATATACTTTGCATTTCAATTCGTTCATTATTCTGTTTGCGCAGGTTTAATTCTTGTCGTTCTTTTACAGGCCGGAAAAAGCGGCGGTATGGCGGGCATATTCGGCGGGGGGGGATCTGATCAGATTTTTAACGCTCCTTCCGGAATGGCTTTTATAAAAAAGCTTACGATAATAATGGCCTGCATTTTTATGTTTACTTCAATAGTCCTCACGAAGCTTTCAACAAACATGAGCATGATGTCAGTTGTTGACCAGCTTTCTAATATTCCGGTTCCTTCTGCTTCTGCGGATCCGGAACAGGCAAGTAATTAAAACGCTGGGGTGGCGGAACTGGCATACGCGCACGTTTGAGGGGCGTGTCCTTAACCGGATGCGGGTTCAAATCCCGCCCTCAGCACCATATAAAAACAGTAAAAAGCCGGCTCTTACGGCTTTTTATTTTCAAT
>JAISRM010000267.1 GCA_031273645.1 Endomicrobium sp. | reverse complement strand
ACATCTTTTAATCCGAATTTTGCAATTAAATCAAACGGCTCTCCCGATTCTCCAAATCTATCGTTTACGCCTACAAATTCCATAGGAACGGGATTATTGCGCACAACTACTTCGGCTATCGCCGAACCAAACCCCGCAAAAATCTGATGTTCTTCCGCCGTAACGATAGCCCCGCAGTCTTTTGCCGCCTCAATTATCGCTTTCTCGTCGATAGGCTTTACGGTGTGAAGGTTTACGACCCTTGCTTTGATTCCTTTTTTTTCAAGAATTTCGGCAGCCATTAGAGCTTCGTAAACCATTGTCGCGCATGCAAAAATAGCCGCGTCGTTTCCCTCTTTTAAAACATTGGCTTTGCCTATCTCAAAAGGAGTTTCTTCTTTTGTTATTATCGGAACCGATTCTCTTCCGTACCTTATATAAACAGGTCCTTGACAATATGCCGCAGCTATAACGGCTTTTTTAGTTTCAATATAATCGCAAGGCGTGATAACCGTCATTCTCGGAAGACATCTCATTATGGCTATTTCTTCCAAAGCCTGATGAGTAGCCCCGTCGGGACCTACCATAAGCCCTGAATGAGAGCCTCCTATTTTTACGTTTAAATCAGAATAACACACGGTCGTTCTTATTTGTTCCCACGGCCTTCCAGAAGCAAATACTCCGTAAGTGGCGGCAAAAGGAATAAAGCCTGCGACCGCAAGCCCGGCGGCAACGCCTATCATGTTGGTTTCTGCAATTCCAACATTAAGAAATCTGTCGGGAAACTTTTTTTGAAAACCGTCTATTGCCACTGAAGCCGCAGTGTCTGCTCCTAAAACGAAAATTTTAGAGTCCTTTTCTCCAAGCTCCGTCAAAGCGTCTCCGAAACCGTATCTTGTGGCTTTTTTACCAAAAACTTCCATTATATTTTCTCCTGAATAAAATTAAAATCCGGCAAAAGTATAGTTTTGCGCAGCGCGTCCGTTTGCTAAGCTATCGATTTATCTATTTCTTCTATCGCCTTAAGCACCTCATCTTTTGACGGAGCTTTTCCATGCCATGAGGCAAGATTTTCCATAAAAGAAACCCCTTTGCCTTTAACCGTTTTTGCAATAATAACCGAAGGCTTGTCTTTGCAGTCCGCAGCTAAAGAATAAGCGCGATCGACGGCCGCAAGGTCATGTCCGTCGGTCTCAATAACGTTCCAGCCGAAAGCGGCGTATTTGGCGGCTATCGGCGCGATATTCATTATTTCCTTTGTAGCGCCGTCTATTTGAAGACCGTTGTCGTCGATTATCGCGCATAAATTGTCAAGCTTGAAATGCGAAGCCGACATCGCGGCTTCCCATACGCTTCCTTCCTGCTGTTCGCCGTCTCCCATCAAAACGTAAACTCTGTTTGATTTTGCGGCGCATTTTAATCCGGCGGCAATTCCGACGGCAATTGAAAGCCCGTACCCCAAAGAACCTGTGGAAACTTCAACTCCGGGTATAGCCTTGTCTTTTGCGGGATGCCCCTGAAGTCTGCTGCCCGCTTTTCTTAAAGTGCAAAGCTCGTCTGCCTTTATGCACTCTTTTTGCGCAAGAACGGCGTACAATACGGGACACACGTGGCCTTTTGAAAGCACAAAATAATCCCTGTCGGGCGAGACGGAATTTAAAGGATTAAAATTCATGTGTTTAAAATACAAAGAAACCAAAAGCTCTACGCAAGACAAACTGCCTCCCGGATGTCCGGAACCTGAAATACCCAGCATCTTAATAATATCTTTTCTGACATTTGCAGATATTATTTTTAAATCCGAATTGTCCATTTGCCGCTCCCATAAAAATTTAAAAATATTTTTATCGCCGTCTTTTACTTATTTGCCGACAATTGCCTGAAGATATTTGAAGTCTTTAATATTATCGCGACCTGCTTTGCAAGCATTTCAACCAAAATCTTATCTTCCCGCGCATATGCGTTGGGAGCTTCTTTGCCGATCCTTATAACGCCTATAACTTCGCCGTCAATTATAAGAGGCGCAAGCATTGCCGATTTAATGCGGTTCTTTTTTGCAATCGGACTTACCGCCGAAGCGTCGTTAAAAAGATATGATCTCTTTTCTCTAAAAACTTTTGCCGTGATAGAATCCGGATCGTCTTTAGAAACTTCAGGATCGTAATAATTGTCTTTATTGCCGATAAAGCTTGCGCAATGCGTTTTAAGCGTTCCTCTCGTTTTATCATAAAGCATTACGACGCAGAAGTCTGCTTGAAAAACCCTTTGCACAACTTCAATAATTTTCTCGATAATCTTATCAAAATCGGAAGCTTCGGCAACCGCTCGGGATATGTCCTGAAGAAAAGTCAGATTTCTGATATTCTTTTTAAGCTCGCAATAAATTTCAATTTTTTCAAGTATCCCCGAAAACAAAACGGCTATGTGTTCTATTATTAAAATATCGCTGTCGCTTATAGCCGCGCCCAATTTATTAGCCGCAATTATCGCGCCGCACACTTTTTCTTTTACTTTTACCGGAATTAAAACCGCGCAGTTGATAGAAATTATTTCGTCAAATTCCGGAATTTCGCGTTTTACCGCATCAATATCGCCGTAAACAAGCGGGGCATTAGTTTCTTTTATCCGTTTTATAACGCCTAAATTGCCGCCGTTAAAAGAAATTTCGGCAATACGCTGCGGAGTAAGCAAAAAAGATCCTTCGGTAAAATAAAACTTTTTGGAAGCCTGATCTTCAAGAAGAATCGCCGCGTTTGCAAAGCTTGTGAGTTCTGTAATCTTTTGTATGATAAAAGGCGTTATTTGCTTAAGATCAAACTTAGCCGAAGAAAAACAAGAAATATCGTAAAGCGCCTTCATATCGCGGACTTTTCTGATAAGCTTTACGTTCATATTTAAAACTTCTTGCGAAATTATGTTTATCTCCGTCTCAAGCCTGCTGTTGTTTTGCTGCATATTGTCATACGCTTTGGCGTTTCTTAAAACTATTGAAAGATATTTCTGCGCCGTCGAAATGACGGCTGTAACGTCGGGAGCAAAAAGGTCTTGCGAATCTGCGCTTATGTTAAGCACGCCTATGGCGGAATTATTTTCGTCGGTAAGAGCGACGTTCATCTGCGCGGCCGCGTTTTCTCCGGCAAAATAATCGGCAAACTCTTTATCTGCGCCCGACATTCCTTTTACCATAGTCGTTTTGCCTGAAATATAAGTGTCGGCGACGGGATTTCCTTTGCGTATTTTTATGCCTTTTAAAAGAGCGGCCGGAGAATATCCGCGTTTTGCCGCCGCTTTAAGCATTCCGTCTTGCGAGGGCAAAAAAACCGCGCACTTTGCTCTCTCAAATTTATTTTGCACTAATTCCATTATCGAGCCAAATATCCTGTTTATCTTAACCTGAGACGTAAGCGTCGACGAAACCGAAAACAAAGTTTGAACGGTCATGTCCATGTCGAGAATTTTTGAATTTAGCCTTGTCAGCGCTTTTTGCGTATCTTTCCATATTCCTTTTGAGTATTTTAATTTTATATCCGCAGTATTTCCCAAAGCTATGGCGTTAACCGCTTTTCTGAAATCGGAAATAGGAAGAATAAATCTGAAAACTATATACGACACAGACAGGCAAAAAATTAACAAAACCAATAAAATAAACGAAGCAAAAAGAACGGTGATATTTTTTTTTGAAAAGAATACGTTAAACGCAAGTTCCGGAGAAGGCCATAGTTGAATCCAACCGGCTATTTTTTGCCCTATTGTTACCGGATAGACGACGTTTAAAGCCCAAAGTATATTGTCTCTTTTTCTTATTCCGGAAACATAATTTAAGTTCTTATCTTCGTTTAATAGAGAATAAGTTACTATTTCTTTGCTTTTTTCAAGTTCGGTAAGCAAAATTTTTATGCGTTCTTTTTTATCTTTAGATATTTCTACGTCGGCGTTTGAAAGCCTGTTTTGCGTATTTTTAACTATAGGAAGAAGGGAATCCGTAAGACTTTTTTTAAACCAGAAAGAAACGACAAAGCCCCATATCATGATGGCGCTTATAAACATAAGAAATGAAAAAACAAGATATTTTGTAATTACTTCTTTCATATTCCTTCTTATTTTTCAATTAACGCAAAAAAAAAGCGCGCGTTCACTTCCATGCATATTTTATTTTATAAGTTAAAACCGCTTCTCCTTCTTTTGGAACTTTAACTTTAAATTCCGCCGTTTTTGAATCCGTTTTTTCGTATTTAACGGAATTTTCAAAAATCGTCCAGTTAGCCCAGTCGTTTAAAAGCTCGACGACTACAACTTCAACGTCTTCGTTCTTAGCGTTTTTTAAAGTTATCTTATAACTCTCTTCAAAAGATTTCGATGAAATTTCTTTATAATTTGTCCTTATTCTTTCAGCGCTGACGTCAAAAGCATTGCCCGTATAAATGGAAATATTTGCGTTTTTTGCCGTATGGTCTATGTAATTTTCGCCTACAAATTCCAAAGAATCCCCGTCGTATTTGCAAACCCTTACTCTGCCTTTAGGAAGAGGAACGCCTAAATTGTTTTCCACAGCGTTTTTAAACTCAAGGTTTACGGTAACTTTATTGTTTTTAACCGCTTCGTATTTTAAAACTTTTTTTACGGGAATTTTATTTGCGCTTATAAACTCTATCTGTTTTACTTCGTTATCTTTAATAGTAGATTTCCTTTGAAGCTCGTATATGTGGTATTCGTAAAAAGATTTTTCAACAAAAGAGTCGTCTTCTTGCAAAAAACCAGACGCGGATTTAAGCTCCGCCATTCTGTTGACTGCGCGGGGCTGAGGCAGCGTGTTTACGTCTCCGGCTATAACTTTAAGTTTTGCGTCTTTATAAGTCGCGCCGCTTCTGTTGTTGATTGTTACCCAGCCGGTAATATCTGCGTTTTCGTCTTTTTCGTCGGTAACTAAAACATAATCGGCGTTCCAGCTTAACCCCGACGTTTGATATGAAATTTCCATTTTATTTGCGCCTTCGGTTTGGCTTGCCACAAGCCATGATAATGTAGGCTTTAAACGCAAATTTTCAGGGAGTTCTCTCATGGAAATTTCGCCCGCAGGATTTAATATTATTTTGCTTTCAGTCTGCAAAACAACTCCTCCGGCAACCGATAAAAGAATTCCCGAAGCTTTTGCTCTTTTATCTTCGCCGACGCGCTCGACTTCAATTTTTTTGCCTATATATTTGCTTAAAAGTTTGTCGCGGCTTACTAAGTCGTAGTCAAAATTTTGTTCTAAAACTTTGATTTTTGACGGCTCCGACATAAATTTCGGAAGCACGCTTGTAGCGTCTATTTTTGAAGACACGTTGTCAAATTCCAATGTCTGTATTCCTTTCTTCAGCGAAATGTCCCTGCTTTCCCTCACTAAAGCTCTGTCGCTGTTATAGACGGTAACGGCCACATCCGCAAACGCAAAACCCGACGAAAAAAACGCCGCGCATAAAAATAATAAAATCTTTTTCATTGTTTTTTCTCCGATAAGTTTTTCTCTATGGGGATAGTATTTAAAAGCGACGTTACCACTCCGTCAAGAGCGGAAGTTAAATCCAGACCTTCGTAAACATAAGAATCAGACCAGATTATCTCTCCGGTATGCAAGTCCGTCATGTACGCATAAACGCCGACTTCGGCATTGCTCGCTATAACTCTGTTTACGCCAAAAGGCGTTCCCAAATCGTAAAAATTAGTTCCGCGAGCGTGCTTTCCCGAGCGTCTTTCGGGAACATAAACGGCGTATTTTCTTTCAGGCTGAAAAGAGGTTACGCTTCCTTCTATCTGCGCGTCGGCATTTGCGCTGTTGACCGTAACGACTCTGTAGCCTTTTGCCAAAAGCAGACGCACAAAAGCGCTTTGCACGGCGTCTCCGGAATTATTGTCGGCGACGTTTGAAGTAAAAGTTCCGACGCATATAGTTTTAAGCGTTGAAAAATCGTAATCCTGCTTTATTACCGCCCTGTTTAAAGAGCAAGAGGATGCGGCAAAAAAAACGACCGCAAGCGCAAAATTTTTAATCATTACGTCCGTCCTTCAATTGTTTAAGATGTTTCTCCGCCAAAGATTTTAAAGATTCGTTTTTCGTGTATTTTATTATCCTGCCCCACTTTTGAAGAGCCGCTTCTATGTCTCCTTCTTTTTCGTAAATCATAGCAAGCATATAATGAGCCGCGACTATTTTTTTATTTATACTCAAAGCTTTTTGAAGATTTTCTTTAGCGCTGCCGTAATCGTTTTTTTCAAGATGTATCATGCCAAGCGCCATATAGTTTTCGGCGGAATCCGGCTCTTCAAGAATTTCGGTTTTTACCGCCGACACGGCTTCGTCGGTTTTTCCGTCGTTTAAAAACGTCAAAGCTTCTTCTAAAACCTGCGTATTAGCGTAAGCATACGGCAAAAAACAAAAAAGAGCCGCAAGCGATGCCGTAATTTTTTTCATTTTTCCCTCTGGCATTGCCGCAGTTCAATGTCTTTGATCTTAGCTATTCTCTGCGCGTGCCTTGCTTCAAAAGGAGTATCGAGAAAAATTTTTATCCTGCGGCACAATTCGCTTACGGTAGCCGTGCGCGAACCAAGACACAAAATGTCGGCGCCGTTATGACGGGCTGCAAGTTTTGCCGTATCTTCGTCCCAGCAGACTGCGGCGATTATTCCTTTGACTTTATTTGCCGCAATGGACATTCCTATTCCC
>JAISRM010000258.1 GCA_031273645.1 Endomicrobium sp. | reverse complement strand
GATGTGTCCATATTAAACTGGTATTCATGCTGCAAAAGCGCTTCGTCTTTAGAATAAAATACGCTTTTTACATAAACCCCTTTTGCCTTTAAAGAGATTTCAAGCTCTTTTGCCTGATGCTCAAAAGAATGGGTATTTCCGTCTGTGATAAAAACGGGCGGATAATCTGCGTCGACGCGGTTTATGATATTGCTGTATTCTATTTTTTTGTCGTTAATGTTTCTTGTGCCGAAATAAGCCCAGCCTATTTGTTTGTAAGGCAGTTTCATCGTATCTTTTTTAGGATGAAGAAATTCTTTTAAATTATACGGACCGCAAAAAAGGATAACTCCGCCGATTCTTGAGGCGTCAATAACGCGGTTGATTTTTATATCTGCAAAAGTTTCGTTAACGTCTTTTGCATATTGCGGGTTTGTCTGTATATTTACAAATTGGGCTGTAAGCTGCGCGCCGGCGGAATCTCCGCCGAAATAAACTTTTTCATCGTTAAAAAAACCTTTTATAAAAGTCCACGCTTCTTCAATTTGTTTAATTTGCGCGGGATAGCGGTATTTGGGAGCAAGCGCATAATTAATGCTTATTACGGGGTATCCGTTTGCCGCAAGCATAATCATATAAGGCTCAACTTTCTTTTTATCGTCGCCTATGTATCCTCCGCCGTGAACCCAGAAAATTATTTTGTCTTTTTTATCGGTTTTTGGCAGTATAAGGTCGAGTAAACCGTCGGGATAGAGCGATTTATAATTTATATTGCGTTTGATCAAGACTTTATCTTGCATGGATTCGTAATTTTTTGCAACGGAGTAATGCGTCATGCTGAAAAGACGTTTGACGATCCATACGGCAGGATAAGGAGTAAAAATAAATAAAGATATTGCGGCTGCAATCATTAAAACGGCGGGCAATATGATAAGTTTTTTAGCGCGCTTCATTTTATCAGACTTTCGTATAAAGCTTCATGGCGTTTTAGCGCATAATTTATGTCAAATTCTTCGGTTATTGAATTTTTTGCGTTAACGCCCATATCTTTTAATAAAGTTTCATTTTTAAGAAGCTCTGTAATTTTTGCGGCCGTATCCTGATAATGATAAGGCTGCGTTTTATATCCGTTTACCGCCTCAGATATTATTTCTTTTACTCCGTCAACGCCATTTGCTATAACCGGAACTGCGCAGCACATTGCTTCTATTATTGTGCAGGGCAGCCCTTCCCACAGAGAAGTCATGACGTAAAGGTCGCTTGCGCGCAGAATTTTTGCTATGTCTGAACGCCACCCGAGAAGAAGAATTTTATTTTGCAGTCCGTAGGAAGCTATTTGGCTTTCAATCTGTTTTCTAAGTTCTCCGTCTCCGACTATTAAAAACACGGCTTGCGCAATTGTTTTAAGCGTTATGTTTGCCGCTTCTATAAAATCTTTAAGATTTTTTTGAGGTTTAAAAGGACCTATTGTAGTTATTATTTTTGCATCGGCGCTTATGCCCAGACTCTTTCTGAAAAAAGGATCCGGAATATAATTTTTATAATAATCGATGTCAATGCCCGCCCTTATAAGAACAAATTTTTCTTCTTTGGCTATTTTATAAAATATTCCTTTTTTTATATCTTCTTTTGATACGGCTATAAGTCTGTCCGTTAAATGCGCGCAAAACTTTTCAAGCAAAATATAGAAATATTTAACCGGCTTTGGCTGAGTCTCGTTAAAACCGTATCCGTGAATGGTGTGAATTATAGTTTTTATTGCGGCAAGTTTTGCCGCTATACGCCCTAATATTCCGGCTTTTGAAGAATGCGTGTGCACAATGTCGGGCTTTTCTTTTTTTAAAACTTTATATATTGCAAATAGAGCCTTTAAATCTTTCAGCGGAGAAATTTGCCTTACAAGAAAAGGAAAGGATATAAGCCTGACTTGCTTTGACGCCTGAGCATCAAGCGCCCCTCCCGAGCCGCTTATCATAAATTGACAAAATCTGCTTTTATCGAGATTTCCCGCCGTATAAAGAGCCACTTTTTGCGCTCCGCCCAGCTCAAGTTTTGTAATTATATAACATACTTTTATCACTTTATTTCTCCGTCGTTTATTTTTTTGGCAAGACTTTTTGCGTCTTTAATGTTTTTTTCTATAAAGGAATATTCCCACGCGCCGTATCTGCCTATTGAGAAAATATTATTTTTATTTAAAAAGCCGTTTATTACGCCAAGGCAGCGCTGCATGTTATTGTCAAAAATAACGTAAGCGTGCGCAATGTCTGCGGCGTTTAACGCGGCGATTTCATCGCAGTCTCTTATAAACCCCGCTTTACGCAAATATCTTTCGGCTTTTTGCGCAGACAACTCAAAGGGCGACGGAGACATCGCAGAGCATTCGACATAAAAACTGTAACAGCCTTCAGGCGCCAAAGATTTGTTTACGTTTGAGTACAGCCCGACTCTGTAAAAAGGAAATTTTGATTCCGGCATATACAGCCAATGCGTATTTTTTAAAATTTTTGGAACGCCGTATTTTGATTTTACGCCGATATTTATGCAGCGTACGCTGTTACAAATAAGTTTTTGCGCCGCTTGTTTTACGTCTTGGGGAACATTTTTGATCTGTTTTATAAGCTGCGTAAGCGGCTGCGTCGATATTATGCGTTTAAAAGAAAGTTTCTGCCCGTCTCTTGTTGTAACGGTTTTATTTTTTAAATCTATTTCAACGATTTTGCAATCCGTTTGAACTTCAACTTTTTTTAAAAGTCCGTCGATAAGAGCCTGACAGCCTTTTGTTTTAGGATAATAAAAAACGCTGTTATATCCGTATTTGTTCCTGTTTTTTTCGTAAGCGGATTTAAGAATTTCCTGCGAATCCGGTTTTGGCACAAAAGCGCCCGACCACAATGCCGTCATTTTATTTAAATCGTAACTCCATAATTTTTTATTGTAAGGCTCCATAAAATATTTTGTTATCCCCCGCCCAAACATCGCCCGGCACCACTGCGCAAAAGGCATGGACGTTGAAATATCGGAGTTCTCTCTTTTTAAAATTCCGTTTATGCATTCTTTTTTTGTTTTTTCGTCGAGATAATAGAGATTTGCCTGAAAAGGATAAGGGATAAATCTGCCGTGAAGAAATATGGCGGCTTTTCTTTCAATTTCATCAAGACCGCCGGTTAAGGCGTTTACAAGATTTTTAATTTTTTCGTCTTTTATATGTATGAAATGTCCGGAAACGTCAAAAGTAAAACCGTTATTGTAAAAAGAGCGGCATAAGCCGCCGGCCTGTTTATCCGCCTCTAAAAGAGCATAAGGCTTTTTTAGAAAATAAGCCGCAGATAAACCCGTTATTCCTGCGCCGATTATTATGGTTTTTGCGGATGCCGCGCTCATCTTTTTACCTCTATGAATCTATATTTACCGTCGCAAGCTTTATGCTTGCCGCCCACAAAAACATAAGAACAAACGAAAATATAAGAAGAGAATAAACGGCGCTTATAGCCGTCAATAAATAAGCGCACAGAGCAAAAATTACGCAGACAGCGTAAGTAATTAAGAGAATTTGCTTTCTTGAAAAGCCCATTTTTTCAAGCCTTAAAGCGTAGTGATCCTTACTTCCTAAAAAAGGCGATTTTCCTTTGCTAAGCCTTAATGCGCTTACGAGAAAAGTTTCATAAAGCGGGGCTGCAAGTATTAAAATAGGCGCAAAAAGCCCTATTTCGCTTACCGTTGTAAAAGACGTGCCCATTGCAAGACTTGCCAAAATAAAACCTATAAAAAGGCTTCCTGTATCGCCCATAAAAATTTTTTTTGATTTTGACAGATTAAACGGCATAAACCCTAAAATCGCTCCGGCAAGCGCTATGGCGCAGAAATTTACATAGAGCATTTCCGTCGGAAGAGAAATGAAGAGAAAAGCAAGGCTTGCTATAAAAGCTATCCCGCTTGAAAGCCCGTCCATAATATCTATAATGTTAAAAGCGTTTGTAACGCCGACTATCCAAAAAATGCTTACGGCGCAGGAGATCCAGTAAACCTGTATAAAATTTATTCTTATGTCAAAACCAAACACCACTATTGCAGCCGCGGCTATTTGTATTAAAAATTTCAATTTAAAGCCCAGCCCCTTATATTTTTTATCGTCTATAAATCCAAGCGCCATAACTATCGCCGAGCCGTATAAAACGCCTCTTAAGCTTCTAAGGGTGCCGTCGGGGAAATGCGTTGCAAATCTTATTATAAATAACGAAACCGCCCAGCCGGCCGCTATCGCTATTCCGCCAAGATAAGGAGTGCTTTTTTTATGCGTTTTAACTTCGGTTACGGGATTGTCCATAATGTTTAATTTTATCGCGGCATATCTGCATAAAGGAGTGGCCGCATAAGAAAACAACAGAGCCGCAAAAAAAGAAATTAAATATAAAATTTCGGCATTCATTTTTTTACCCGTTTGATTTATTTTGTTTAGCAATAAACATTTTTGACGGCAATATGCGGATTTTGTGCAAAATGTATCTAAACAGTATCCATAAAGTTTCAAGGCCGTATTTTACGCTTCTTCTGAAATTTATTGAAGAAGCTTCGTCAAAATATTTGGCTTCGACGGGAATATCCCCTATTCTTAATCCTAAAGCCGCAGCCTGCACTAAAATGTGCTGGTCAAATACGAAATCGTCGGAATTGAGATCAAAATTTATCAGTTCGAGGGATTTTTTAGAAAATGCGCGGTAACCCGTATGATATTCACCTATATTCAGTCCTAAAACTATATTTTCCGTAATAGTAAGGCATCTGTTAAAAAAATATTTATAAAAAGGCATTCCGCCTTTAAGGGCTTCAAGACGCGTTCTTATTCTGTTTGCAAGCATTATGTCGCAAATGCCGGCGCTTATAAGACCTGTAAGAAAAGGCACGAGGCGCGGATCGTACTGATAATCGGGGTGAAGCATAACGACGATGTCGGCTCCGGTTTCAAGGGCGGCTTTGTAACACGTTTTCTGGTTTGCGCCGTATCCTTTATTCTTTTCATGAACGATAACTTTTAATCCTAAATCTTTTGCCGCGGCGGCCGTATCGTCTTTAGACATGTCGTCGACAAGTATAATTTCGTCGTAGCTGCCCTTTGGTATGTCGTCTAAAGTCTGTTTAAGGGTTTTTGCGGCGTTGTAAGCGGGCATAACTATAACGACTTTTTCTTTTCCCATAAATAAATCCTTTGTTTATATTTAATTTGCGCTCTCGATTTTTTCAAACTTAAATAAATCGGCAAAAGATATTCTTGCTTTAATCACGCTTGCAAAGCCGAGCAGAAAAATTATTATTATCTGTAAAAAATGATATATGGCTATGCAGGCAAAAGCCGAATCTTTATGAACGCCCAGCACAGATAAAGCCGTAACGCCCATAAATTCAAAAGCTCCTATATAACCCGGCGCCGTCGGCAAAATTGCGCCTATGCCTATAATTATTACGACAAAAATGCCGCCCAATATTGAAATATTTATGCCGCAGGCATAAGCGGTTATCACAAGGAAACAGCTTTCGGTAATCCATACGAGCAACGATATTGCAAAGGATGCAGAAAATACGGCCGGTCTTTTAAGAATTATAAGCCCGCCGGTAAACTTGGAAAATATTGAGAGAAAAAGGTCTTTTATTTTTAAAGGAAGCGGCAGTTTTGAAAGCATTTCCAAAGATTTTTTATCGTTTTTTGAAATTATAAATAAAACGATCAACATTGCTCCAAAGACGACGGCCGCCGTATAAAAGCTCTTCTTTATAAAATCCGGAAAAGGAAGAACTATCATAATGATAAAAAAGAAAAGCACAAAATTTATCATATCCATAAGCCTTTCAACGACTATAGTTCCCAAAGCGGCGCTTCTTGAAATGCCCAGCCTTTCTCCCGTAACTTTAGCCCTTATTACTTCTCCAAGCCTTAAGGGTATTATATTATTCATAAAAAATCCGAGCATAGTGTAAGGAAAATTTTCAAAGAGCCTTGTTTTTTTAATGGGGTATATCATAAAGTAGTAGCGTATGCTTCTTAAAAAATAAGTGAGCGCATAAATTAGAGCGCCGGGTATTAAGACGTAATAATTTGCGCTTTTGATAAGTTCCCACGAGTTTTTAAAATCAATCTGCCTGAGAGTAAGCCATATAAGAACCGAGCTGAATAAAACGCCTAAAAGTATTTTTACAAAATGTTTTTTTAACATGATTTCCTTTGAATTTCATTTATGGGTTTGCGCCGCTAATAGATCAATTCTTTATACGAATCGAGATAAATTTTGTTGTATTTGTCTATTTCAACGGCTTTTGAAATATAATCCGACGCTTTTTGTTTTTCGTTTTTAAAATGATACAGCCACGCCAGCTGATAATAATATTTTGCATTGTACCCGTTTAGCGATAAGGCGTATTTTGCGTATTCAACTGCATTATTTAAATCGATTTCTCTTTCGTTTTGGCTATATACCGCAAAAAAATTGTCGGAAAGTTTGCTTGCATAATCTGGATTTAGACAATCGTTGTCTAAAGCGCTTAAAAAATAATCGTGCGACAGAGTATATTTTTTTACCGCAAAAAACGCTATTCCTTTTTTATATTGCTGCTGGGCGTACAGCGGTTTTCCCAAAGACAGCGCAAGCGGCAAAATAAGAGCTATAAGAAAATACGAATTTACGCTTCTTCTTCTTTTAACCGCCTCTTTAAAATCGAGCGGAAAAGCAAGAAGCGCAAATAATAAGAGAATGTTTGTTGAAGTTAGAACGCAAGACTCAAAAAAAGCAAACGTTAAAAACGACGAGCCCGCCATAAGAACCGGAAGATATAAAGTTTTATCGCCTCCGGTTTTAAGCCTGCGAAATGAAAAATAAAAGAACATTGCGATAAGAAGCGCAAACGCGCCAAATCCGGCAACGCCAATTTCGGCAAAAACAAGAAGAAATATATTTTCCGGCTGCGATAGAGCGGCAGTTTGCCAATCGACGTACGCCGAAGAAACAATTTGATAATTTCCAAGCCCTGCGCCCGTCCAGAAATTATCTTTTATAACGCTTAAAGCGGTTTGCCAGCATATAATTTTTTGCTGAAAAAAAGAACTGTTTGCAAGAAAATAAACGCAAACGGCAAAAACGCATAAAAAAGGAAGCAGCGTAAGGTACGCGCGCACTCTTATTTTTTCGCGCATAAAAAACAAAAAAGAAGCAAAAGCAAGCGAAGCTATGGCCGATGCAAAATAGGATTTTGTCATTATGATCGCAAAGAAAATTATAAACGACGTGTAAAAATATATTTTTCTTTCCGTCCACCAAAAAACAAAAGACAGGCAAAGAGCCGCAACCAGAAAGCCCGCGACGGCGCGCATATACTCTTGGGCGCTTTGCGGTTCTAAGAGTTTTGAAAAAGCAAAATTTGTGGCAAACAGATAAATCGTAAGCCACAAAGCTATCAAAACCGGAATAAGCATTACGCTTTTTTTATCATGCTGCGTCAATAAACCGCAAAGAGCGTATAATCCCGCCGCAGACGAAAATAAAAGAACGTTATTTCGCGCATTGTATTTAAAATCTGAAGCGTAATAAGAAATTATTATCGCCGCTATAAAAAATATCGCGGGCAATAAAATCGTCCTGTCAAACGAATACTTGTTGAATTTAAATAAAAAAACAATTGAGACGGCAAAAAAAACGGCGGAATATATTCCCGCAGACGCAGTGAAACGCGAAAATATTGAAACAATAAAAATTACCGCAAAAAACAGCGTCAATAAGTTAAATTTTTCATCCTGAGCGTTCATCACGATAATCCGGCAAGTTTAATAAGCAGTTTTTCTTCCCACATAAAAAACATGTTTAAAATAAATGAAGGATGAGGCAAAACAACGGTTAAATACGAAGCCAAAGCCAGAAACGGACCAAAAGGCATATATCCTCTTTTTTCAAGTTTCTT
>JAISRM010000223.1 GCA_031273645.1 Endomicrobium sp. | reverse complement strand
CCATGAAAATGGGAATAGCCGCCGCTGTCATCCTCGCGAAAGCGGGGATCCATGTTTAATATTAATATAGTCTCTCACATTATTTCTTTTAAAAACGCAATGTAAAAAGAATTTTTTAGCAAACATGGATTCCCGCTTTCGCGGGAATGACAGACCGGTGAAACGTGGATTCCCACCCGATAAAAACACTCGGGCGCAGGCTGCTAAGGAAGAACAAATATTAAAAACGCGGCAATGACAAAAAAACAGCTGAAGGCTGTCTGACAGAATTTTTTAGCAAACGTGTATCCAGCTTTCGCGGCAATGACAAGCGCCGGCGACCAATCCCATAAAAACAGACGAAGTCTGGGCGGCGCCGGCTGCGCAAAGCAAATTATTTTCAGACGCTTATTATTTTTGCAAAGCGAGCTTTGTAAATTTGTTTATTCTCAAAAGCGCGTCGTGAAAACGTTTGTCATGGGTTACAAGCGACATTCTTACATAGCCTTCGCCGCATTTTCCAAACCCCACGCCGGGCGAAATTACCACGCCCGTTTCTTTTATAAGCCTTTCTGCAACGGACAGCGTGCCTTCTTTTTTTAGACAGTCGGGCAAACCCGCCCATATGTACATTGTCGCTTTTGTTTCTCTGACATGCCAGCCGATTTTATTTAGCCCGTGAACCATTTTTTTCATTCTTCTTTCATACACGCAGGCAAGCTCTCTTATGCAGTTTTGAGAACCGTTTAACGCCGCCACCCCCGCAAGCTGCATAAACGTCGGCGCGCCGTAATCTAAAAACGATTTGAACTTTTCAAGAGGGTAAAGAAGTTTTTTTGCGCCGCACACCCAGCCTAAACGCCAGCCGGCCATATTGAAAGTTTTTGAAAAAGAATGAAACTCTAAAGCCACGTCTTTTGCTCCGGCAAACTCAAAAATAGACGGAGCCGTATAATCGCCGAAAGTAAGTTCGCAGTAAGCGTTGTCTGAAACTAAAAGAATATCGTATTTTTTGCAAAATCTTATCGCTTCTTTCCAGAAATTATTGTCTTCAATCACTGCGGCGGTCGGGTTGTTTGGATAATTTAAAAACATAATTTTTGCTTTTTGAGCCGTTTTTTCGGGGATTTTTGTTAAATCCGGCAAAAAATCGTTTTTTTCTAAAAGCGGCATGGAATGTATTTTTGCGCCGGCCAGAACTACGCCGTTAAAATGCACCGGATAAGCGGGATCGCAAACTAAAACATAATCTCCCGGATTTAAATAAGCCATGCACAAATGAGCGATGCCTTCTTTTGAACCTATAAGCGAAAGAACTTCATTTTCAGGGTCAAGTTCTACGCCAAAACGCCTTGCCATCCATTCGGTTACGGCTTTTCTGTATTTAGGCATGCCTTTTGCCTGAGGATAGCGGTGCGTATTGTGATGATGTTTGACCGTATCGCAAAGCCTATCGACAATGTGATGAGGCGTAGGCAAATCGGGGTTTCCCATGCCTAAATCTATAACGTCGAGATTTTTTTCATAAGCTTCTTTTTTTAACAGATTGATTTTTGTAAAAAGATAGGGAGGAAGTTTTTCCAGTTTTTTTGAAGGTTCTATATTTATCATTGTTTTACCCGTATTTCAAGTTTAGAGGTTAAAATTTGAAACGCGGACGCGTACCGGAATAGTTTCAACGGCATAATCAACGCTTATTACCGGCGAAACGCCTTGCGTTTTTTCAAATTTTGTTCTCTGCTTTACCTTTATTGTATTATTTTCCTGAGGGTTGTTGTGGGTTTAAAAGAAACCTTTTTTCCCGGCGGAACAGGAATCACTTCGCCGGTTTTAGGGTTTCTGCCCTGACGCGCCTTACGGCTTTTAGCTCGGAAAGATCCCAAACCGGAAAGAGATATAACTTCGTCTCTTTTAAGATTGTCTTGTATTACTTTTACTAAAGCCTTTATAGCTTTATTGGAATCGCCCTGCGTAAGACCTGAAACATCAGCAACAAGCTTTACGACGTCAGGTTTTTTCATCAGATTAATACCTCCGCGCCATAACGACAATACCGGAAATTGAATTTTTGTAAAAACTTGTTTATTTTATAATAAAATTCGATAAAAATGTCAATGATTTTTAAAATTCAATAATAGTTTTATTTTACAATGATTTTTTTAATTTTTTGCAAAATCCGTTTTCAGCGTTTTTTTGCTTTATTTTCATTTTTGTTCATTGACTTTGCATATGCATTTTGTATATAATATCAGTCGTGGTTTTATTGGTTTTTGATTTTTACGGACTGCATGAAGCGTCTTTATAATATGCGAACGCAAAATCGGCTGCCGATCCCATAAAACAGACGAAGTCTGGGCTGCATGAAGCGTCTTTACAATATACGAACGCAAAATACCTCCATAACCAAATCTTTACGGATACCCGCAGCGGCGCGGGTTTTACAAAATCAATCAATAAAATTTTTACGGAGCTTTCTATGTCAAAAAAAATTACGCTGGACGAAAAAGACATTCCTAAACAATGGTACAACATTCAGGCCGACTTGCCGCAGCCTCTTGATCCGCCCTATAACACGCGCGAAAACAGGGTTGCATCGCCCGACGATTTTAAACCGATTTTCTGCGATGAAATAATAAAGCAGGAACTCAGCTGCCAAAGATGGATAGATATTCCGGAACCCGTAAGAGACGTTTATAAAATATGGCGTCCTTCCCCGCTTGTAAGAGCCGAAAATCTTGAAAAATTTCTCGACACTCCCGCAAAAATATATTTCAAATACGAAGGCGTAAGCCCTTCTGGAAGCCATAAATCTAACTCGGCCGTAGCGCAGGCTTTTTATAACAAAGAGTCGGGAGTAAAAAGAATAGCCACCGAAACAGGCGCAGGGCAATGGGGTTCGGCTCTGTCAATGGCGTGCAAAATATTCGGACTTGAATGCGTAGTTTACATGGTAAAAGTTTCATTCGGACAAAAACCTTACAGAAAATCTCTTATGCAGGTTTACGGAGCGCAGGTTTTTGCAAGCCCTTCAGAGCGCACGCAGGTCGGAAAAGAGGTCCTTTTAAAAGATCCCGACAGCGAAGGTTCTTTGGGCATAGCCATTTCTGAAGCGATTGAAGACGTTATAACAAACGAAGGTTCAAAATACGCTTTAGGAAGCGTTTTAAATCACGTCGCTCTTCATCAGACGGTCATAGGGCTTGAAGCTAAAAAACAGCTTGAGATCGCCGGAGATTATCCGGATATAGTGATAGCTTGTTTAGGAGGAGGCTCAAATTTCAGCGGAACGGCTTTCCCGTTTTTAATGGACAAGCTTCAGGGAAAAGCGCCAAATCTCAGAGCAATAGCCGCCGAACCCTCTGCATGCCCAAAGCTTTCAAAAGGCGTTTTGGCATACGATTACGGCGATAATTCCGGTTTTACTCCGGCTTTGAAAATGTTTACTTTAGGCCATACTTTTATGCCGGGAGGAATACATGCCGGAGGTCTTAGATATCACGGAGCTTCTCCTCTTGTTTCAGCTTTGGTAAAACACAATCTTATTGAATCCATATCGGTAAAACAGCGCGAAGTTTTTGAAGCGGCGCTGATTTTTGCAAGAACCGAAGGCATTTTGCCGGCTCCGGAATCCGCGCACGCCATAAAAGCCGCCGTTACCGAAGCTCTTAAAGCAAAAGAAGAAGGAAAATCAAAAACTATACTGTTTAATTTATCAGGGCACGGACATTTTGACTTATCGGCTTATGACAATTATCTTTCCGGAAAAATGGAAGATTACGAATATCCGGCTGATAAAGTATGCGAAGCGCTGACTCATCTGCCCAAAATAAAAATTTAAGGAAGATTAGCGATCTTAAAAATCCGGCAGACCCCGCAGGGTTTTTAAGGTTTTCTAAAACTTCTATTTTACGGAGTATTTAATATGTCTAAAACCGGCATCATCTGCACAATGGGACCTGCCACAAGATCCCTTAAAGTATTAAAAAAAATGGCCGATTCGGGAATGACGGTCGCAAGGTTTAACTTTTCGCACGGTTCTTACGAAGAAAAAGAAAAAGATTTCGCATTGATAAAAACTTTAAACAAAAAGTACGGCAAAAGAATTAAAATTCTTGCCGACCTTGAAGGCCACAGAATAAGAGTAGGCGAAATAAAAGACGGAAAAATCGCTCTTAAAAAGCATCAAAAACTTACGCTTACCAACAGAGACGTCATCGGAGACAATAAAATCATTTCAATAGATTACAGCGGAGCTTTTACCGATATAAAAAAAGGCTTTGAGATTTTTATAGACGACGGAAATCTCAAGCTTAAAGTTTTAACTTCAAAAAAAGACGAGCTTATTACCGAAGTTGAAATGGATTACGTTTTAAAAACCCATAAAGGCGTAAACATTCCAAAGGCCAACCTTAAATTTCCGCTGATGGAAGAAAAAGACAGGCAGGATATGCTTTTTGCCTTAAAACACAAAGTTGATTTCGTGGCAAACTCTTTTGTAAGAAACAAAGAAGATATGCAGCCGCTTATCGATATTCTTAAACGGGAAAAAAATACCAAAACAAAGCTCGTCGCAAAAATTGAAGACAGGCTCGGAATTGAAAATCTTCCGGTGATCCTTGATTCATGCGAAGGAATAATGGTCGCAAGAGGCGATATGGGGATTTCAATCCCCTTGTGGACGGTTCCGGTAGTGCAAAAATACATAATAAAAAAATGCAAAACGCGCAAAAAATTCGTTATTACAGCCACGCAGATGCTTGAAAGCATGGTTGAAAACCCGATTCCAACAAGGGCGGAAGTAAGCGACGTGGCAAACGCGATTATAGACGGAAGCGATTTTGTAATGCTTTCTGCAGAAACCGCCGTAGGCGCTTACCCCGGCAAAGCGGTTGAGATGATGGGCAACATCATTAAGTTCACCGAACAAAACAGTTATAGGCTGCCGATAGAAAAGTAAAGGCGCGGCGGGATTTTAAATGGCAATATTATATTCTTTTATAGCTGCTTCAGCCTCGCTGATCGGCGCTTTGCTTGTTCTGAAGTTTCACAAATGGGCTGAAAAAAACTCCATTTTTCTCGTAAATTTTGCCGCGGGCATTATGATAGCTCTTGCCTTTACCCACTTAATGCCCGAAGGGCTTGAGTCAAACCCAAACGCCCTCATTTTTGTTTTGGCGGGCTTTTTATTTATGTTCTTTTTGCAGTTTGTGGTATTGTTTCATCCCTGCCACGACGAAAGTTGTCATCCTCACGCAGATACGGCTTCCATAATCGGACTTTCCTTTCATTCCTGCATAGACGGTCTTATAATCGCCGCAGGCTTTGAGGCAAATACGGAGCTTGGACTGCTTACCGCGCTTGCAATTCTCCTGCACAAACTTCCCGACGGCATTACAATATCGGCCATTTTAGTTCACACCGGAGCTTCTAAAAAGAAAATTTTTACTTTTTCCCTTATAACCGCGCTTTTTACGCCGGCGGCAACGTTTGCCGGCATTTTACTTTTTAACGATATTTCCGCGCGCGTTTTAGGAGCGCTGCTTGCCGCGACGGCCGGTTCTTTCATTTTTCTTGCCGCTTCAGACTTAATACCGGAAACCCATAAATGCAAAAGCCGCCTTGCGCCTTTGTCTCTTTTCATCGGGGCGATTGCTATATTCTTAATCCATTTAATAGCGGAATAATTTTTTACATTACGGAGGTTTTCGATGAAAATTTTTAAAATTTCATGCCTGCTTTTTTTCATAAGCGTTTTCGCTTTTTTTAATACGCCTGACGTCCCTGCGGCATTTGCCGCAAAAAAAGATAAAGCGGCGCTTTCAAAAAGCAAAAAAAGAGCCGGCGCTGACGCCGCTAAAGCAAAAGAAGAAAAAAAAGATATTTTTAAAATACTTGAAGAAGGCGTTGCGGAAGAAATTAGAGCTTCAATAAACGAAACTAATGTCAACGATAAAAACGCCGACGGCGACACGCCTTTGCTTTTTGTAGTAAAAAATACCGATAATGCAAAAATTATTCCTTATTTTAAAAGGTTGGGCGCAAATTTTGAAGAGACGGACAAAGACGGGTTTACCCCGTTGATGGCAGCCTTAATGAGAGAAAATATAAATTACGAAATTTTGTCTGCGCTGATTAAATCAAAAGCCAATATAAACGCAGAGTATAAAAAAAGCAATTCTCTTTACAACGGCAGCACGGTTTTGCATTTGATTTTAAGCGCGCAGGATCCGGACATAAACGCATTAAAGCTTTTAATTGACAGCGGCGCAGCCGACGTAAATGCAAAAAACGCCGCAGGACTTACTCCTTTGGCGGTCGCAGTTTCAAACAATAGCGGCGCGCAGGCAATTTCTGCTCTTTTAGAAGCCGGAGCAAATATAGAAGAAAAAGACGCAAGAGGGTTTACTCCTTTAATGCTGGCTCTTGACAAGAATTATATGAATCCCGAAATAGCCGTTTTTTTAATACGCAGCAAAGCCGGCGTCAACGTTTTAGCAGATGCTTTGCAGCGCGGCGGAGACAAACATACGCCTTTGCTGCTTGCAGTAAACCGGCCGCAGACAAAACCGTTTGTGATTAAAGAACTTATTGACGCCGGCGCCGATATAAACGTAAAAAACGAAAAAGGGCAAAGCCCTATTATGACAGCCGCTCTTAAAGCTTATAATAAAGAAGTTATAAACGTTTTAGCTCAGGCAGGCGCGGCGCTAAATGAACCCGACGCCGACGGGAATGTCCCTCTTATCCTTGCAATTACCAAAAACCTTCTTAACCACGAAATTGCCGTAGCTTTAATTACAAATAAAGCCAATGCAAACGCCGTCCACAAAGACGATTTGATGACGCCGCTGATGTACGCTCTTGAAGATCCTTCAACGCCTACGGTAGTAATAAATACGCTTTTGAAATATCATGCAAACGTCAACGCCGCAAATGTCAAAGGAGAAACCCCTTTAATGCTTGCCGCAAAAAATCATAACGACGTCATAATAAAAATGTTAAATATAGCAAAAGCAAAAAAAGACGCCGTTGACGCCGACGGCAAAACGGCTTACGATTACGCCCTCTCAAACCCCAAAATACAAAACAAAGAAGCGCTAAAACAAAAAAAATTCAAACTATTTTGACCCTTGACCTTTCAGGTCGTTTTAGGAAGGCAACAATTCTTGCAGACAAAAAGTCTGTTTTGCCATTCCCGCAGACTTCGTCTGTTTTATGGAATTGGCAGCCAGACTTCGTCTGGTTTATGGGATTGGCAGTTTGAGGCTGTTTTGTTATTCCCGCGTTTTTAATATTTGTTCTTCCTAAGCAGCCTGCGCCCGAATGTCTCTATCGGCTGGGAATTGTTTGTTTTGTCATTCCCGTGTTTTTAATATTCTTTCTTCCTAAGCAGCCTGCACCCGAGTGTATTTATCGGGTGGGAATCCATGTTTACTAAAAAATTCTGTCAGATGAAGTCTGTTGTCTTTTAGCTTGTCATTCCCGTGTTTTTAATATTCTTTCTTCCTTAGCAGCCTGCACTCGAGTGTCTCTATCGGGTGGGAATCCACGTTTGATAAAAAATTATTTTTACATTACGTTTTTAAAAGAAA
>JAISRM010000143.1 GCA_031273645.1 Endomicrobium sp. | reverse complement strand
GTTGCGGGAACAAGCGTCGTAATAGAAGAATTTATCGACGGACAGGAACTGTCTTATCTTGTGTTTACCGACGGTATTTCTTATTCTTTAATGCCGGCGGCGCAAGATCATAAAAGGGCAAACGATAACGACGAAGGTTTAAATACGGGCGGCATGGGAGCTTATGCTCCGGCGCCTTTGGCGACGGACGTTCTTACTAAAAAAGTTGAAGAAACGATAGTAAAAAAAGTTATCGCCGCAATGCGCTCGGAGAATCTTGATTATAAAGGCGTTTTATACATAGGCGTCATTATGAATGTCGGCGCGCCTTTTGTGTTAGAGTTTAACTGTCGTTTCGGCGACCCTGAAACGCAGGTCGTTTTGCCTCTTTTAGAAACCGATTTGTCCGATATTTGCAATGCGATTTTAAATAAAAAATTATCTGAAATTGAAATTAAATGGAAAAAAGAGTTTGCCGTCTGCGTCGTTCTTGCTTCCGGCGGCTATCCCGGAAAGTTTGAAAAGGGTTTTGAGATAAGCGGTCTTGATAACTTTGAAAGTATATACGGCGCAGAATCCGTAGTATTTCATGCAGGAACCGCTTTAGCTCAAGTTCCTGAAAACAAAGAAACGATTCTTTTAACTCTGTCAGAAAGTTTAACTGCGGCTGCGCAGTCAGCTTCTCAAAAGTACATAACTTCCGGCGGCCGCGTTTTAACCGTAACTTCTCTTGGCGCAGATATAAAGTCGGCAATTGATAAAGTTTATTTAAAAGCGGGTTTGATATCGTTCAAAAATATGCATTACCGCAAAGACATCGCCCAAAAAGCATTGAGGGGTTTAAATGGAAAATAAAATTGACGTCGCAATAATCGTAGGTTCTGCTTCAGACTTGCCGGTTATAAACGAGAGCGTGAAAATTTTAAAAGAATTTGAGATTTCTTACAGCGTGAATATAGCTTCCGCCCATAGAACTTGCGAGCATTTAAAACAATGCGTGAAAGTCGCCGAAAGCGCGGGAGCTAAAGTTTTTATTGCCGGCGCGGGAATGTCTGCGGCTCTTGCGGGTGTTATTGCAGCAGAAACTGATCTTCCCGTCATAGGCGTTCCTATGGAAAACAAAAATCTTGCAAGCATGGACGCTTTGTTTTCCACAGTTCAAATGCCAAAAGGCGTGCCGGTCGCAGCGGTCTCTATAGGCAAAGCCGGAGCCGTAAACGCAGCCGTCCTTGCCGCGCGCATAATGGCTTTATCAGACGATAATTTGAAAGATAAGCTTACGGTTTATAAATCAAGTCAGGCGCAGTCGGTAATTAAAGAAGATATAAGACTTCAGCAGGAAGGCATAGAAAAATATTTAGAAGGTTTAAAAAGCGGTAAAAATATTTAAATTTCACAGCGGAAATTTCATTTATAAGGCGCGGTTAAAGGAAATACAATGTCTGAAATAATACTTGATTCAAACGGTTTTCAAAAAGCGGTTGAAACGCTTTCAAAAGATATTTTTGAAAAAAATAAAAATATCGCAGATATTGCCGTCGTAGGCATTCAACATAAAGGCGTGTGCGTTGCAAAAAGGCTTCTTGCCGGCCTTGCAAAGCTTGCGGCAATTGACGAGCGCGATATTCCGTTTGGAACTCTTGACATTACTTTGTACAGAGACGATCTCGACAATTTCGGCGCGGACATGCCGGTAATTAAAGACACCCTCATACCTTTTGACATAAGCAAAAAAAAGATAATCCTTGTCGATGACGTATTATATACGGGAAGAACGGTTCGCGCCGCTCTTGACGTGCTGATGCATTTTGGCAGGCCTAAATGCATACAGCTTGCGGTGCTGATAGACAGAGGACACAGAGAGCTTCCCATAGAAGCGGGATATACAGGATTTAAGAGCGTTATCGACGGAAAAGTAAAAGTAGAATGCAAAGAAATGGACGGACAAGACAGAGTAATAATACTTTAACAAAAACAATAAAAACGGCGCAGCCGTAAAAGGAATCGGTAAATTATGTCTCTTAACCGCAAAGATTTGCTTGGTTTGGAACATTTAGACAAAAAAGATTTGCAATTGATTTTGGATTCCGTAAAACCTTTTAAAGATCTGTTTACCAGATCGGTAAAAAAAGCTCCCACATTAATAGGAAAAACCGTAGTAACCTTATTTTACGAACCTTCCACAAGAACGAGAACTTCTTTTGAAATAGCGGCTAAACGATTATCTGCCGACGTGGTAAATCTTACGGTAAGCGCTTCAAGCGTAGTAAAAGGCGAGAGTCTTATAGATACGGGAAAAACCCTTGAAGCCATGAAAGCCGACTACGTTATAATAAGGCACTCGCTTTCCGGAACTCCCGACATTCTTGCAAGAAATTTAAACGCTTCTATCATTAACGCCGGCGACGGTTTTCACGAACATCCCACGCAGGGGCTTTTAGATCTTTACACCATGTATGAAAAAAAGAAAACGCTTGAAGGCTTGAGAGTTTTGCTCGTCGGCGACATACTGCATTCGAGAGTCGCAAAATCTAACATATGGGCGCTTACGAAAATGGGAGCAAAAGTTTCGGTCGCCGGTCCGCCGACGCTTATTCCCGACAAAATAGAGGAACTTGGAGTTAAAGTTTATTATGATTTAGACGAAGCAATCAAAGAAGCCGACGTTGTAAATATTTTAAGAATACAGCTTGAGCGCCAGCAGGAAAATTTATTTCCTTCCGTGCGAGAATACGTTGAACTTTATCAGCTTACGAAAGAACGTCTTGCAAAAGCAAAGTCCGGAGTTATGATAATGCATCCGGGCCCGATGAACAGAGGCGTAGAAATTTCTTCCGACGTAGCCGACAGCCCCAATGCCGTTATATACGAGCAGGTTACAAACGGTATCGCCGTCAGAATGGCTGTATTGTATCTCTTAAAGCCCAATAACAAGGGGAAAAAATGAGCTTGCATATAAAAAATATCAGAATCGCCGACCCTTCGCAAAATAAAGACGAAAAAGGCGATTTATTTGTTGAAAACGGCAAAATAGTTTCAAAACTTTCAGCTAATCCCGATAAAATTATCGACGGGCGCGGTAAAATCGCCGTTCCCGGATTAATAGACGTTCACTCTCATTTAAGAGAGCCGGGACAGGAAGGAAAGGAAACGATAAAAACCGGGACCAGAGCTGCGGCAAAAGGCGGAATAACGAGCGTTTTGTGCATGCCAAATACCAAACCTGTCATAGACAATGCGCCGACGGTAGAATTTATTCTTTTAAAAGCGCAGAAAGAAGGAGTGGTAAACGTTTTTCCTATAGGCTGCGCGACAAAAGGTTCTTTAGGTCAGGAACTTTCAGAGATAGGCGTTCTTAAAAGAGCCGGAATCGTAGCCGTAAGCGACGACGGGCTTCCGGTAGCGGATTCCCAGATAATGAGGCGGGCGCTTGAATATACCAAAATGTTTAAACTTCCGGTAATATCGCATTCGGAAGATAAAGAGCTTAGTAAAAACGGAGTTATGAACGAAGGAAAAAATTCAATGATTTTAGGATTGCGCGGCATTCCTCGTCAAGCTGAAGAAGTGATGGTTGCAAGAGACATAATGCTTGCAGAACTTACCGGCGGATATTTGCATATCGCGCACGTTTCAACGGCCGGTTCCGTCGATTTAATTCGTCAGGCTAAAAAGAAAGGAATAAAAGTAACTGCTGAAACTTGCCCTCATTATTTTACTTTAACGGACGACGTTGTAAAACTTTACGATACAAACACTAAAATGAACCCTCCCTTAAGGGGAGACAAAGACGTTGCCGCCGTAAAAGAAGGTCTTGCCGACGCAACGATAGACTGTATTGCCACAGATCACGCTCCTCATTCTCAGGAAGAAAAAAATAAAGAATACGATCTGGCTCCTTTTGGCATAATCGGGTTTGAAACGATGCTGAGCCTTGTTTTAAGCGAACTGGTATCTGCAAAAGTTTTAACCCTTATGCAGTGCATTGAGAAAATGAGCGTAAATCCGGCTAAGATATTTAATTTGGAAGGAAGAGGTTCTCTGAAAGAAGGAAGCATTGCGGATATAACCATAATAGATCCGCAATATTCTTACGAGTTTACAAAAGAAAGCATAATTTCAAAAAGTAAAAACTCTCCTTTTATAGGCCGCAAATTTACGGGCGGCGCAGTAATGACTATAGTCGGCGGAAATATAGTTTATCAGATATAAACGCTCTGCCGCTTTAATAAACGGCTGCAAGTTATTGTTTACAGACTTCGTCTGTTTTATAAATCGTTTTTTTAAGGTCTGTTTTGTTTGTGTCTGTCATTGCCATGAAAACGGGCAGACTTCGTCTGTTTTATGAAACACAGACAGTGTCTGCAGACTTCGTCTGTTTTATCAATTGTTTTTTCAAGGTCTGTCATTCCCATGAAAATGGGCAGACTTCGTCTGTTTTATCAATTGTTTTTTCGCGGGTCTGTTTTGTTTGAGTCTGTTCATCCCGTGAAAACGGGCAGACTTCGTCTGTTTTGTCAATTGTTTTACAAGGTCTGTTTTGTTTGTGTCTGTCATTCCCGTGAAAACGGGAATCCACTTTTAATATTAATATATTTTCTAACATTATTGTTTTTAAAAACCAATGTAAAAAGAATTTTTTAGCAAACTTGCATTCCCACCCGATAAAAACATTCGGGCGCAGGCTGCTTAGGAAGAACAAATATTAAAAACGCAGGAATGACAAAACACAGACGAAGTCTGGCTGCTAATCCAATAAAATAGGCGCATCCTGTCCCATAAAACAGACGAAGTCTGTCTGCTAATACCGCGCAGTTTACGGCGCTGAGGTCAATTATGAATCCTTTTAACAAAGACTGCCAACTCGGTTACGTTTACGAAATTTTACCTCAGTTTGCGCTTATCAATTTTCCGTCCGCTAAGAAAATGGACGCAATGCGTTTGCAAAACAGCGTCGGCGGCGAGGCTGCCGGCAGCGCCGCCGGCGTCGGAGATTTTGTCATAATAGAAAGCTCCTCGCGCGGTTTTCTTGCGCGCATAATAGAATTAAAACTGCACGACAATCTTAATAAATCAATTGCAAACGCCAATCAAGATTATGAAGTTTTAGGCAAAGCTGAAATTTTACTTTCTTTTAATTCGGATAAACCTGAGAAAGCGGTAAAAACTGCGTTTGCATATCCTTCTATAGGCTCAAAAGTTTATGCTTGCCAAAACGAGCAAATACAAAAATATGTTGAAAATTTCGGCGCAAAAAGCGCCGGCGAAGTCTATGCTGATTTAGGAACGATTATATCTTCCGACGTTCAATGCAGAGTTTCTCTAAACGCTTTGCTGAAAAGACATTGCGCGGTAGTGGGAACAACCGGCGGCGGAAAAAGCTGGACTGTTTCTAAATTGATAGAAGAAATTTCTTCTAAGACAAAAACAAAAATTATTCTTTTCGACGCTACGGGCGAATATGCTACGCTTGGCGCGCAGACTGTGGAACTCGGCCGCAACGCATATCTTCCTTACGAAAAACTTTCAATTTCAGATTTGTTTATTCTTTTGCGCCCGGGCGGACAATCCCAGCGCTCCATTCTTCTTGAAGCCATACGTTCTTTAAAAATTGTAAGGCTCGACGCTAAAACCGGCGCGTATAAAAAAGCCTATATGCAGCGCAAAGAATATAATGAATTATACAAACGCCACGTTAAAGAAATTGAAGACAACACCTGCAACTTCAATATAAATTATCTCGTCGCTCAAATTAAAGAAGAATGCGTTTTGTATTTTCCGGAAGGCTGGGGCGCGGCCGATATTAAAATGTACGATCAACAAGCCTCTCTTGTCAACAGGATAGTAAATCTTATAAATACCGACTTATTTAACAGATTGTTCGGGTTTAAAAATATAATGTCTGAATGCGTGTCTGTTATGGACGTTATGGAACAATTTTTATTAAAACCGGCAAACCCGCAAGAGCCTAAAGAAAATATTTTAAGAATTAACCTTGAAAATGTTTCGTCTTTATTTAACGCAAAAGAAATAGTCGCAAATGCGTTAGGCTCTTATTTTCTTGAAAAAGGACGCCGCCGCGAATTTATAAAATCGCCGGTCATTCTTGTAATAGACGAAGCGCATCAGTTTTTAAATAAAGACGTTAAAGACGAATTTTCTGAAACCCTGCCTCTTAACGCTTTTGATTTAATAGCAAAAGAATGCAGAAAATACGGCCTGTTTCTGTGCCTTGCAACGCAAATGCCGCGCGATATTTCTACAGGAACTTTAAGTCAGATGGGTTCTTTTATAGTTCACAGGCTTATAAACGAAGCCGATAAAAGAATAATAGAAAACGCCTCAGCCCAAGCCGGTAAAAACGCGTTAGATTTTCTGCCGTCATTAGGCGAAGGCGAGGTCCTGTTAATAGGCGCAGATTTTCAAATGCCCCTGCTCATAAAAATCAACGTCCCCAAAACTCCCCCAAATTCCCAAACCCCCGACTTAACGGCATAGAACAATCAGTAAAGCGTTTGTACCCGTTACACTTGCGCGCGCAAGCGTTCTTGCGCGGTTAATCCTAAACTTACCTTACCAAATCCCCGCAATCTGAAACTAAAATACATTCTGATACGACCAGACTTCGTCTGTTTTATGGAACACGGACAAGTGTCTGTTTTGTTTGCGCCTGTCATTGCCATGAAAATGGGACAGGCTTCGCCTGTTTTACACAATACAGTCAGTGTCTTTGTTTGTGTCTGTCATTCCCGCGAAAGCGGGAATCCATGTTTAATATTAATATAGCTTCTGACATTATTTCTTTTCAGACTGTGTCTGTTTTTGTTATAAACACAGATGCAGTCTGTCCTATGAAAATAGGAATCTACTTTTTTTTAGAAATTTTTTAACATTTTTTATTCCTAAGCAGCCTGCGCTCTAATGTTTTTGTCGGGCGGGTGTCTGATGTTCAAATATATTTGCGTTTTATTGTTGTGTAAAATTTAATGCGATGTCTTCTTTTTCTTTATCGCAGGGGAAATCTAAATTCTTTATGGGATATTTGTTAGATGATAAAGTAATATCGCCTTTAATCATAGCTTTGTTTATAAAAGTAATTTCTAAAGTCTCGGGAAGCTGCGCGCCGTCAATAATATTGCCGTAATTATTTGCGTGAACGTGCGCAACATAAAATTCAGATAATAATATGTCGGTTATTTCTTCAAATTTCTTCTCTGCAATATCAAGCAAATGAAATTCAATAGTAAAACCGTTAATTTTGCTAAAG
>JAISRM010000203.1 GCA_031273645.1 Endomicrobium sp. | reverse complement strand
GAATTTAAAGTAGGCGGAATAACCGGCGAATTTCCGGATTCCGACTCGGCTTCCATAGGACCTGTGGAACTTAAGAGCGAATGGCAGAAATACACTATAGATTTAAAAGATAAAGATTTGTCGCACGTAATAGGCGGTTTTTGCTGGGCGGCTTCAAAAGACGATAATCCCAACGGTTTTGTTATTTATCTTGACGACATAATTTACGAATAATTTTGTTTTTTTACCGCCTGTCTGCAAAAGGACAGGCGGTAAAAGCTTTTGCGTTTTTTTTTACTGCTTAAAGTAAAACTGTTTTAAGGTTAAAATAAGGAAGAAAAATGAAAGTCAGACATATAAAAATATTATCTCTAACGGCTTTGTTTTTAATAGCCGGATTTATTTGTATCCGCGATGCGCACGCGGCTAAAACTAAGTCCGTTGATCTTACTTTAACCGCTCAGGAACGCGCTCATTTGGCTTTTTACATATACGCCGATTTTAAATCGCCGCTTAATCATTATTATCCTTCCGGCTGGATGGGCGATTCAAGAGATTTGTCTCTCAATCAAAATTATGCAAAAATTTCTCATTCCGGTAAAAACGGCATAAAAATACAATATACTCCTAAAGGCACTAACAGGTGGGCGGGCGTTTATTGGCAATATCCGGCAAACAATTGGGGCGATAAAAGTCTCGGTTACGATTTAAGCAAAGCCACATATCTTACATTCTGGGCTAAAGGGGAAACTGGAAGCGAAATTATTTCCGAAGTAAAAGTAGGCGGATTAAAAGGCGCTTATCCCGATTCCTGCGAGGTTCTTAAAAGAAACATAAGGCTTACAAAAGAATGGAAGCTCTATTATATTGACCTTAGAAAAGCGGACACTTCAAATATAGCCGGAGGTTTTGCTTTTGTTTTAAAGAGAAAAGAAAATCCTAAAGGCGCTGTATTTTATTTAGATGAAATAAGATATGAGATGAACAAATGATGAAAAAACTATTTTTATTTTTTATCGCCGTATCGGCATTAATTACGGGTTGCGACAGAAACCCGATGAGTTCTTTTCTTTATCCCGATGTAAGCGAATCTGTCGATTGGACGCAAGAATGGATGTTATATGACGACACTCTTAAAACCAGAGGCTCTTTTGATTTTCCTACGTTTACAGATTATTGGGCGACGCGCAAAGCAGAGTTAAATCTTGAATATAAGAAAAATCCGCACAGCGGTTCTAAATGTATGTATATAAATTGGGACGGAAGCGAAAGTCATCCTTACGATCCAAACAACGGTTCGTTGCAGCCTTTGCAAAACTCTTATGTAGGTTTTTCCATACCGTCTGCTTCTCCGCAATCAGGCATATATATACCTGCAGGAACTTATTTTAAAATGAAATTTTACGTGAAAGGAAAATTAGCTTACGGAGTCGTTCTTGAGGTTAAGGGTCCGCAATCTCCTACAGGGTATTCTTACGGTGAAGTTTATGAATCTGCCGAGGGAGCAGAATTTAGCGACTGGCAGGAAATAACTATAGATATATCTCCGGCGGCCATGCTGCCTGTAGGCAACTTATTTTCCGTAGCTTTGGTAAATAAGAGAGCTACTTTGTCAAGCAACGGCGGAACTATTTATCTTGACGATATAAGGTACACTAAATGAAAAAAATAATAGCGTTATTAACTATTGCCGTTTTTTTATTTGCAACAAACGCTTGGGCGGCAACACTCGATCTTGATTTTTCGCAAAGAAATCCCGTTAACGCTTCTTTGCGTTCGCTTTTAATGCCGGGCTGGGGACAGCATTATAATGAAGATACGGTTAAATCTTGGATAGTTTTCGGCGTTTTTGCAGTTTCTGCAGCAGGAGCTTTCTATTATAATAACGCGGCTTTTAAAAGTTATGAAAAATATGATAATATAGGCATTGTAAACGGAAGTTATTACGACGATTACGAATCGCAATACCAAATATCGCAGATATTTACTTTTGTCGCTATAGGAACGTGGATATTTGCAGTAGTTGACGCTTATTTATCGGCAAAAAAGAAAGAGTTATCATCTCCTGAAACGGCTTCATTGAAATTTTATTACGATCAGCGCGGCGACGGCTATTATTTAAGTTATAGTAAGAAAATTCTATGATATAAATAAGCGCGCAAGTTTTTTGGAGATTATATGGATAATAAAAAAACGACTGTAGCCCTTTCTATTTTACTTGTATTGCTCATAATTCTTTTATTTTTAAAATCTTGCGGGCGTTTGCCATGGCTGCAAGAACCTGATAATCAAAACTGGCTTGTTCCTTTGCAGCAGGAAGCCCGTTATGAAGAAGAAGATGTTCTTTCCGATTCCGACAGTTCTGCTTCGCCTGCTGTTGCGCTTTCAACATATGCGGCGCCGGCCGCCGCCGTGATTGAAGATATAGCGGCATTGCCTGCGGATTCTTCCAATATCGATGATAAAAGCTTGAAAAAAGCAGAAGTTTCTTCGACTAAGCCAGCAGATATTGATAATAATAATGATTTGAAAAAAACAGAAACTTCTTTACCTAAACCTACGGCTGTCGATGATAATAAATTGAAAAAAATTGACGATAAGATCTCAAAAAAAGCGGAAGCTTCTTTGCCTAAAACTGCAGCTGTGTCCGCGTCAAAATCTAAGCCGGCCGAATCTTCATCTCCAAAGAAAAAAGACGCTTCTGCAGCGTCAGTTTCTGCAAATAAACAGGATTTGCCTCAATCAGTTACCAAAAAACCGAAAAAAGAATCCGGAGACGTTCCGGTTTATATCAATACAACAGGGTTTAGACCTTTTTATGTTTATACCGAAGTCGGCAGCAAAGACAATCATTATTATCCTTACGGTTTGATGGGC
>JAISRM010000092.1 GCA_031273645.1 Endomicrobium sp. | reverse complement strand
GATTATCCGAAACGCAAGACGACGGCGTTATGTCGGAACTTATGAAAGCTTTAACCGTAGGGTTTAAACCCGATAAAGTAAAAGCCGTCATAAGCGAAGGAGCAGACATCGAAGAAAGAGACGCCGCCGGAAATACTCCGCTGATAATAGTGTCAAAATACATAAACGCCGAACCCGTCAAAGTTTTAGTTGAAGCCGGCGCCGACGTTAACGCGCAAAACGACGAAGGTCAAACCCCTTTAATGACGGCTTCGGCAAGCGGATATAATCCCGCTAAAATTAAAGCGCTTATAGACGCAAAAGCTTATATCGACGAAAAAGACAATGACGGCAAAACGGCGCTGATGATTGCGGCAAAAAATAATTCCGAACCTCATGTGCTGCAAATGCTTCTTGCCGCAGGAGCAGACCCTAACGAGCAGGATAATGACGGAACGACCCCTCTGATGCATGCCGCCTGCAACCTTTACAGAAAGCCGGAAACAGTCAGCGTTTTAATTAAAGCCGGAGCAGACGCGCAAGCCATAGATTACGAATACAATACGCCTTTGCATTACGCTTCTTTATACAACGAATACAATTACAGAAGTCCGGCGATAATAGGGATCCTTCTAAGCTACGGAGCCGAAATAAACGCTAAAAACGCTTTAGGAAAAACGCCTTTAGACACGGCAAAAGAAAGCGGCAATCTGCCCGCGGCAAAATATCTTAAAGAAAAAAATTCAAAAAAATAAACCGGATATACATATAATATATACAGAAACGGGCGGCTCTTTAAAAGAACCGCCCGTTTTTATTTTTCATGTTATAATTTTACGAAGATTTTTCTTTGCGCAAAATTGCGCAGGCAAGGGTTAGCGCCGTTATTCCTCCCGCAAGTTTGCCCGTTACGACGGCTAAGATCATGTCTTTGTTGACGCCGGCGGTAAATGCAAGATGATCTCCGAAAGCAAATCCGGCGCTTACGGCAAAAGCGGCGTTTAGAATTTTTCCTCTTTTGTCCATATCTTTTATTAACGCGGCCATCGCTATCGTATTTGCAAGCGCGCAAAGAAAACCGGAACAAGACGTTTCGTTAACTTTTAAAAACGCCGAAAGTTTTTTTATCGGCGCGTTTAAAACTTTTGTCAGAATATGGACAAAAACAAAAGCGCCGACAAGAATGACTATGATGTTTCCCACTATCGCAAAAGCTTGGCTTATGGGAAGCAGCCCTTTAATAACGCTTATCCCGCTTACGCCTTCAAAAGCCGCAATCATCAGGGTAATGGCAAGAAAAGCTCTCATAACTTTTCCGGCGGCCAAAAATATTTTTATGGCGGCGCTTTGAAAAAAAATTAAACCGGCTGCGACAAAACCCGAAAATAAAATTACAGGAATTAAATTCTTAAATATAAAAATTAAATCAAAGCCGGCCGTCAATCCTCCGGCAAAACATCCCAGAGGAATAGTGCTGATTCCCGCAAGAATCCCTTTTGCAATTAAAGGCCGCTCGGCTTCATCTGCAACTCCAAGAAGATACGGAACAAGAAAAGTTAAACATATTCCAAACATAGAGCCTATTATCAAGCCTGAAAAATCTGCCGCCTGCGCGCTTTTTGCCATAGAAACGGCGATAGGATAGTCGCCGCTGTCTGAGCCTATAAGCAAACCGGCGATAACGCAAGGGTCTGCGCCTATAGCGTTAAAAAAAGGCGAAACGCAGGGCTTTAACGCTTTTGCAAGGACGGGCGCAAAACATAAAGTTCCAAGCATATACATGGCAAGAGTGCCCATAGCCGAAAAAGCCTGAACGTATTTTGAACCAAGCCCCAGCTTATTGGAAAAAGCGTGATCTAAAACGGCAATGCACATCAGAGAAAGCATAATATAGACAATCACGTCGTTAATGTTCATAAAAATCCGCCGTTTTATTAATTGTCATTATGCGTAATCATTGCGCTTATTTCTTTTCTTAAAGATATGAAATTCGGCTCGTCTTTAATATCAAGCGTCCGCTCATGAGGAAGATAAACGGCAATATCGGCTTTAATTCTTCCCGGATGGGCGTCCATCACGTAAATTCTCTGCGACAAAAAAACGGCTTCTTCTATATCGTGCGTTACAAAAATGACCGTCGTCTTTTCAGTTTGCCAAATTTGGCGCATCAAAAGCTGCATCGACGATTTTGTCTGCGGATCAAGCGCGCCGAAAGGTTCGTCCATAAGCAAAACTTCGGGGGAATTTGCTAAAGCGCGGGCTATCGCAACTCTTTGTTTCATTCCGCCGGAAAGTTCTTTCGGATAACTGTTTTTAAATTTTCCAAGACCCACGCGGTTAATGTATTTTTCAACGATCGCTTCTCTTTGCTCTTTAGGCATTTTTTTAATTTTTAAACCGAACTCTATATTTTTAGCCACGCTTAGCCAAGGGAAAAGAGTATATCCCTGAAAAACCATGCCTCTGTCGGCGCCGGCTCCGGAAAGTTCCGTGTCGTTTAAAACGATTTTTCCGCCGGTCTTATCTTCAAGCCCGCCGATAATCCTTAACAAAGTAGATTTCCCGCAGCCCGAAGGGCCTACTATGCTTACAAATTCGTTTGTTAAAACTTCTATATTAATATCGTCAAGCGCAAGCACAAAGCCCGGCTTTGACGGATAGCGTTTCTCGACGCCGCGCGCATAAATTTTTGACGTGGCTACTCTTCCGCTTAAACCCTGTCCGGCAATACCCGCTGCGCTCATTTGCTCCCCCAGTCAACCCAACGAAACATCTTTTTTGTAATATAGGCAAATACTCTGTCCGTAAGAACGCCCAGTATTCCTATTATAAGTATGCCTGCAAAAATAGCTTCGGTTTTTAAAACCCTCTGCGCTTTAAGTATCGAATACCCAAGCCCCGAATTTGCGGCCACAAGTTCGGACACTATCAAATAAGTCCACGCCCAGCCTATCATCATGCGCATCATTTCAAAGAGTTTTGGCATTATCGCCGGTATTATAACTTTCAGCACGGTTTGACGCCTGTTTGCGCCTAAAGTGTAGGCCGCGTTAATTAAATCTTCGGGAATAGAACGCACGATATCTGCCGTCATGGGAATAACCTGAAAGAGCGTGCCAAGAAAGATTACCGCCACTTTTGCGGTTTCGCCTATGCCTATCCACACCATAATTAAAGGTATAAAAGCCGGCACGGGCATATAGCGTATAAATTCGCAAAGAGACTGTATAAAACTTTCAAACACTTTAAATGCGCCGCAAAGAATACCCAGCGGGATTCCGATTAAGACCGCCGTTAAAAAGCCGGCCATAATTCTAAAAATGCTGATACCCATATTGGCTTGCAGGCTGCCGTTTGAAACCGACGCTATAACGTATTTTAAAACCATCGCCGGAGTAGGCAAAATAGTCGCTTTAACCGCGCCGCTCATGCTTACGACAGCCCAAATGCAAAACAGCAGCGCAAAAGCGGACAGCGCTATAAGCAGATAAGTTTTTTTATCAATATCTTTTCTGATGCGAAACAAACTCGCCATAAAACCTCTTTTAGAGAACTCGGCCGCTTTGCCGCCGCGCGCTAAAAACTAAATGCGGCGGCATTTTTGCAAATTCTCCGTTATCGTCTTTCAATTATTTTAACGATGTGTCGGGACCTTCGCTTACTTCTCTAAGCTTTGCGATATTTTCTATAAACGAAGGGTCAAACATGTCCGTAAAATAATTTTTATCGTCGGGAACTTCGTCAATGAGATCAACCGCTTTCAAAAACAAAGCGTTTTGATAGGCGTTATACGGACCGTACAAATAAGTGTCTTTTTTGTCGGTCATTTCTTCAATCATATTTTTTAGCCCGTAAATTTTTCCGCCCGCCATAATTTCTTTCATCGTTTTTGCGTCAACTTCGGCCGGAACTCTCATATATTCCACAGCCTGATCGGGATTGGCTTTGTAAAATTCAACAGCGTCGAGAAAAGCGTTGATAACGCCCGAAACCGCTTGCGGATTTTCTTTTATAAGCTTATCTGCGGCTACGGTAACGTCTTGTATAAGACCGGGCGTTTTTGAAGAATCGTAGAGCAGTTTAGAATTTTCATCGGCCAAAGCTATGCTTAAAGCCGGCTCCCAAAGACCCGCCGCGTCAACCGCGCCCGATATTAAAGCCGGCGCGCTGTCGCCGATAGACATGTTTACAAGCTCGATGTCTTTTTCGCCCATACCGACGGTTTCCAAAGCTTTAAGCAAAAAGAAATGTTCAATAGTGCCGTATTCGGTGGCAACTTTTTTACCTTTCAAATCTTTAAGCGAATTTACGCCTCTGTCGCCGCGCCCGACAATGCCGTCGGCGCCGTTTGAAAAGTCGTTAATCGCCACGACTTTAAATTCCGTTCCTTTTAAATAAGGCGCCGGAGCGTCGGGCAAAGCTATGCAGAGCATGTCGAGCTGCCCGCCGTTAAAAGCCTGCAGAGAATCGGAATAAACCGGAAACCATACAAGTTCCACATCAACGCCGTTTTTCTTAAAATAATCTTCGCCCTTTGCGATATAATACACAAACCAGCCCGGAAAAGCGCTAATGCCGAGCTTTATTTTTTTTGAAGCTCCGCTTTGGGCGTTTTTTGAGCAAGCGCTAAACCCCGCGCTTAAAACCAGAACCGACAACATCAACGTCATAGCCAATACTTTCTTCATAATGCCTCCTTTTCAGACTTCATCTGCAGGCTTCGCCTGTTTTATGTAATACAGACAGCGTCTGTTTTTGCCGCTTTCTCTGTTTTGTCATTGCTGCCCGATAGAAATATGAATATACAGCGTCTGTCTTTCAAGCTTTGTCATTGCCGATGTCTCAAAATTTGTCATTCCCGCGTTTTTAATATTTGTTCTTCCTAAGCAGCCTGCGCCCGAATGTTTTTATCGGGTGGGAATCCATGTTTACTAAAAAAATTCTTCTTACCTTGCGTTTTTAAAAGCAATAATGTCAACAACTATATTAATATTAAACATGGATTCCCGCTTTCGCGGGAATGACAGACATAAACAAAACAGACGCCGTCTGCATTTCATAAAACAGGCGCAGCCCGTTACAGTATCGCTTCGTCGTTTTCTTCGCCTGTTCTTATTCTTTGCGCGTTGCAGCACGGCAAAACAAAAATTTTTCCGTCGCCGTGGCTGTCTGCTTTGTTTGTTTTAACTATAATTTCTATAACGCTGTCAACGTCGGAATCTCTGACAAAAATATCTATAAGCGTTTTAGCGTGCATTTGCGGAGCAAGGATGTCTTTATCTTCGCCGTTTATGTCGTTGATCTGCGCCGCAGCAGAGACTCCTTTGCCTTTTCCTACAACCGTAAAATTGCTTAAAGCAAAAAAACCTTTATCGGCAAGCGCGTTTTTGGTCGCATAACTTCTGACAGGCCGGATAATTGCGATTATTTCTTTCATGGACGTCTCCTTTACTTTCTGCTTGCGCGTTTTGTAACTTTATTGTCTTTTTAAAATTAGGATTTGCTTATCGTTATTACTTTTTCAACGGGCAATATAAAAATTTTACCGTCCCCGAAAGACCCTTTTTTTCCGGTTTTTGCCGTCTCAATTATAATTTTTTGAACTTTTTCAACGTCGCCGTCTTCAAGCACAATCATAATCATATCTTTGGGAATTTCGTCATAATAAATATCGCCGACTTTTATGCCGCGCTGTTTGCCTCGCCCTAAAATGCTTACTCTTGTGGCCGCGCTAAAGCCTTCTTTACTTAAATTTGCAAGAATTTCAGCCGATTTTTCCGGTCTGATAATAGCTTTAACCATCTTCATTTCGCACGCCCCTTTGCGGGTAAAACCCGCTCCTTCATTTTTAATTTTCAATTTGTTCTCGGCGTTTATATTCTCTCCACCCGCCGTACTCGGTGATATCTTTTGCATTTTTAACGGCAAGCGGTTCGCACAAAAAACCGGCAATTTCGCTTCCGTCATAAAGCTTGATTTTTCCGAAAGCCAAAGGGCTTGCGGTCGTTTCTAAAAAGCCCGCGAAATTGCGCGCGGGCAGTTTCCAGATTTCCGTTTTAACCGGCGCGCCGCCTTCTTCAACTTTAACAAGACCGGGCTTTGCAGGCTGAGTCTGCAAGGCAAACATTTTATATTCCGGCGACGTTTTATCTTCTCTGACAAACTCCGCGCCAAAACTCAAAAGAACTCCGTTTAGTTCAAAACCGCGCATGTGCAGTCCGTGAACGGCGATCATAATTGCGTTTTCTTTTATATTTTCTATTGCGGCGGCAACTGAAAACAACAGTCCTTCTTGACCGCTTAAAGCAAAAGCGCTAATGCCAAAGGGCAAATTTTCTCCGGCAAAACCATAAGGAATTGCGCAAGCAGACAAATCAAGCAAATTGCAGTGATTGGTGTATAATCCCATTTGCGAATTTGTTTCAATCGGGTTTTCTTCAACCTGCGCTCTTGTCCACGCGCCGCCGGCCGTCGGCATAATTAAAACGCCGCCTTTTAAAAGTTCTTGCGCCTCTTTTTTATATTTTTGAAGCGAATGCAAATCCTTAAAAAGTTCAACGGCCGTTTTATTTTTTCCGCTTTCAATAATTTGTCTGATAACCGGCAAAACGGCGTCCGGATTTTTTTCAATAAAATTTCCGACGGCGGCATACCTTTCGGCGACATAAGCTCCCGCGTACAAAATTTGAGCCGCTTTTGAAAAAATTTCCGTATCAATAAATTTTACGGCAGCGCCTGCGCTTATCAGATCGTCGGTAAAATTGTTCCATGCTTTCTTATAATTTAAGGCAAAATCGCCGAAAAATTTAAGTTCGTTTTTAGGAAGACAAATAAACTCCGCCTGCTTAACAAGCGGCGCGCAAATATGTTTTGACCAAATGTCTGCCGACTCGTATTTTCTTGCGGCATTATCAACCGCCGCGCAATCGTCTATATTGTTTGCAAAAACCGAAACGCAGTCCAAACTTTCGCAGGCGGGAACTACTCCGGAAACCGGCCATGCCCCGCATGAAGGTTTAAATCCGAAAATCCCGTTAAGCGCCGCCGGAACTCTGCCGGAACCCGCCGTATCCGTTCCTAAAGCAAAAGCCGCCTGCCCCAGAGCTACGCTTACGGCAGAACCCGACGACGATCCGCCGCTGATAAGTTCGGGTTTTAAAGCGTTTTTAACCTGCCCGTAAGGGCTTCGCGCGCCGACAAGACCGGTGGCAAACTGATCTAAATTAGTTTTGCCAAGAGGAATGGCGCCTGCATTTATAAGATTTTGCACGACGGCGGCATGCCCTGAGGGAGTATAAGCGTATTTCGGGCAGCCCGCCGAAGTTTGTAAACCTTTTACGTCTATATTATCTTTTACGGCAAAAGGAATTCCCCAAAGCGGATACTTCATTATATCCATAGTTTTTAACCGCTTTATATACGCAGTAACGAAATCTAAAGACGGTTCGCTTATCCAAATATTAAATTGCCTAAAGCGCCCAACCCGCGCTAAAATTTCGCTTAAAACGTCTTCAGGCTGCAAAACGCCGTCGAGATAAGCTTTTCGCAAATATGAAATTGTAAGTTTTTGAGGCAGCATTTTTTGTTTCCTTTTATCTGTCATTCCCGTGAAAACGCGACAAGCTGCGCTTGTTTTGTTTTCAACCCGCATACAAACAGACTTCGTCTGTCTTTCATAAAACAACCCCAGCATCCAATCCCATAAAACAGGCGAAGCCTGCTGCTAAAACTTAAGCGCTTTTAATAATTGCAAGCAATTGTCCGGCGCTTACCTGCTGTCCTTGCGATACGCAGATTTTTTCAACTACTCCCGATTCATGCGCGGCCTGCGAAAGTTCCATCTTCATGCTTTCTAAAACTACCGCCGCATCGCCTTTTGCCAGCGTTTCTCCGGCGTTAAAATTAATTTTCCACACGACGCCGCTCATTGAAGCGCGTATAGCCGTCATACCTTTGGGAACAAAGTCCCGACTTATTTCCTGAGGCGATTGCAAATCTGACGAAAAAATGTCAAGCCCTTTATCTTTCCACATTTGTCTTTCGGCTTCAAAAGCCTTTTGCTGTTTTTCTTGAAACTCTCCTGCGCTTTCTTTTATGCTTTCAAGCCAGTCTAAATATTTCCCGAGATTAAACGTCGTTTCCTGCGTTTCAATCTCGTATTTGCCGCGCAAAAAATCGCGCCTGATTTTTAACAGTTCTTCTGAAGACACTTCATAAAATTTAATTTGGTCAAACAATTTTAAAGTCCACGGGTAATCTTTTTTCGTCTTAAAATGGTTCCACGTCTGCAGGGTTCTTCCAAAAAGCTGATAACCTCCGGGCCCTTCCATTCCGTAAATGCCCATATACGCTCCGCCTATGCCGACGGCGTTTTCAGGCGTCCACGTGCGCGCGGGATTGTATTTTGTGGTAACAAGTCTGTGGCGCGGATCAAGAGAAACCGTAAGCGGCGCGCCAAGATAAACATCGCCGAGTCCGAGCGTTAAATACGAGGCGTCAAAAATTATTTTTTTTACTTCCTCAACGCTTTTTAAACCGTTGATCCTTCTTATAAACTCTATGTTGCTTGGACACCACGGAGCGTTTGGACGCACGTTTTTATGATAGCGTTCGACGGCAAGCCTGATTTGCGGATCGTTCCACGAAAGAGGCATTTTAACTATTCTTGAGGGAACTTCTATATTTTTAACTTCCGGCAGCGCGCGTTCTATCTCGACGATTTTGTTTAAAGCGGACGTCAGAGAAATTTTGCGGGTATCAATGTGAACCTGCAGGCTGCGCACGCCCGGAGTCATTTCAATTATCGGCAAATCCGATTTTTCCAAAGCCAGCATAAGATGATGCGCTTTAAAACGCAAAGTTATGTCTAAAACCATTTTTCCGTATTCAATAAGCAGGTATCTGTCGCCTGCGCAGCGAACGCTAAACTGCGGCTGCGTGTTTTTTCTTACAAGCAGCGGATAATCCGGCGATATTGAAATCTGCGCAATTTCCGA
>JAISRM010000054.1 GCA_031273645.1 Endomicrobium sp. | reverse complement strand
GCTTCTTTAATCTTGGGTTCTGTCATAACCGTTATCAGAGACGGTTCGGTAATGCCGTAATTGCCGTAATTATCGTAAGCTTCAAGCGTGGCGTAATAAGGACCGTTAGGAACAATTTGTTCATTATTGTCTTTAGCGTACCATTCAAGTTCTTCCGGAGGCTCTTTTTCGCCTTCATAAGTTTTAACGATTTGACCTTCCTGATTTTTGATATATATTTTCCATTTGTCCGTACCGGAAGGATCTGAAACCCAAGGCTCTAATACGGCATTCTCGCCTTTATCTGAATAAATTGTATCGGGTCTGGTTTTTAAGGCAAGTTCAGGAGCGATTTTGTCGTGTTCTACGACAAAAGGAAGATCCGTATCTGTGCCAAACCTTACCACAACGTCAAACATTATTCTTAAATAAACTCTTAGTTCGTCAAAAGAGCCGGTCTCATTTCTTGTGTCCTGTTCTGCAAACCTTGGATCGTGCAAAATTTTTGAATTATTTTTTCTTGCCCCGACATACTCCATACCGACATTAAAAAGATCGCCTATGTCTCTGCTTATGTGCGCAAGATATACTTCGTCATAGGATGAACCGAAATTTCTGTGCCAATCTTCCGGCCCCCATGTATTTTTGAGATATCCTACTTTAAAAATGTAGGGTTCATGTTTTACTTTAAGACTCGTTTTAAAATATCCTATCATAGGAGTAGTAAAAGGCTCTCTTGCCACAGCTCCGTCAGAATCGGGATAAGGATAGCTTAAAGTCGCCAAATCTTCGCCGACTTCAAAATCGTAAAGTATTTTCGTCTTTCCTTTTATAAACTGGCTTAAAAAATACAAAGAGCCTATATATCTGTCGGGAGCTCTCGTTCCGTTTGAATAAGCGTCTTCCCAAACCGTAGAACCGTCGTATTCCCAGAAAGACTGTCTGTCAAGCTGTCCGAAATACTGAGAGGCATCCGCTTTTATCGCAAAAGAAAAAGGAGCGTCTTCTTCGGGATTTAAATTATATTCAAGAGGAAGGTTCGGATCGTAATTGTAAAACCATGTGGAAGGCGTTGGGTCGTAAGTAAATATGAAAGAAAACGCGCTTGTCTCCCTATTGTCAAAACCGGAAATTGGATTTCTCCACCATACCCAAAAAGGGCTTTCGGGACCTCTGGGAGAACTTAAGACAGGCGGCCAGTTATACTCATTTGCTCCGGAATACACAAGAGGCATAGCGTTTAAAAGCGGCTTTTGATAATAATAAGATAAGAAAGCATTCGTCGTATTTGAAGTCTTTTTTTCAAAAGAAACGTCTATTCTTTGTCTGTTGCCCGCAACTAAACCCCTGTATTCATAGCCTAATGTTACCATGTCAAGCGCTAATATTTTTTTAGGGAATTTAAATTTTATTGAACCGCCAAAAGCGTCGGAATAAACGGTTTCATCGGAATATATATCATATTTGGAACCGCCGTAACCGTTTGGAAACCCGACTTCCTCAGCCAAATAGTAAGACTCTCCGACTCTGAAAGGCCTAAACAACGCGCCTATTTGAACATTGCTTTCATTCCAAAAATTAAAATCCGTATTAATTTGCAGATTTCTCATTCTTTCGTCATACGATCCAAACGGTATTACATGATCGGAATAAAAGAAATTGATATTGCTGCCGAATATATTTTTATACTTAACGTAAATTCCGCGTTTGTAATCCTGCATCGCCTCTTCGCCGCCTATTATGTCGAGATCGCCAAAAACCCCTTTGGTTTTAAACTGCCAAAAATCTGAAGTGTGATGACCGGAATAACGCAGATAATTGTCGGGAGCGTCATGCTTTACAAACATGGAAAACATATCGCCTTCGCGCTCCCAGCCGTCATGCTTATAGTTCCTGTGATAAACTAAACTGAAATAATCGGTAATGATCCCTATTCTTGCATTGCTCCAATCAAGCAAAGGAGCTCTTTCTTCGTTATATGAAAGCCTGTGTTCTTCGTTTACCGGAATCCAATATCTGTCTGCATAATCTCCTATCATTTCAAATCCGAGTTCCGCAAAAAACCAGTCCGCCGGACGCACAGCTATATTAAATAGAAACGTTTGCCCGTAACCGTCTTCCCACTTATTGTGATTTTTTGAAAGTGAAGAGGGTTTGTAATTAAAGTAGTTGTTTAAACCCGACAAGTCGCGCTTCGTAACCCAATGGTCTCCGAGTTTATTAAATATGCTTTCAAAAAAAAGAACTCCCTGAACTTTCACGGAGCCGTTTTCCATATCCTCATAATTAAGCCTATAATATTTTGCATAAGGTGTGAAAATACTTGAATCGGCATAAACGTACGACATGCCCGCAACAAGAATTAAAAATGTTAAAAAACAAGGCAATAATATAAGCCTGAGTGATCTCATTAATTATCCTATTTAATTTAGGGTTATTTGGGAAAATTATATACTAAAAAAAATATTTAGTCAAACGGCGCTTTGCCGGCTGCTTTGCCGGCGGCGCTTTGCAGCTTGCGCACGACAGCGTCTGTTTTGTCAATCGTCTTTTCAAAGTCTGTTTTGTTTGTGTCTGTCAATTCCCATGAAAATGGGAATCCATGTTTCACCGGTTTGTCATTCCCGTGAAAACGGGAATCCATTTTTAATATAAATTAGTTTCTGACATTATTTCTTTTCAGCTTTCGTCTGTTTTGTTAATTGTTCTTTCAATGTCCGTTTTGTTTGTGTCTGTCATTCCCATGAAAATGGGAATCCATGTTTAATATTAATAATAGTTTCTAACATTATTGTTTTTCAGACTGCGTCT
>JAISRM010000288.1 GCA_031273645.1 Endomicrobium sp. | reverse complement strand
CCTTCTTTTATTATAACCCTAACGGCTACATTGCCATTTCTCATCTTGTATTTGTGTATATATTTTCCCATCTTTAAATTATATCAATTCTCTCTTTAGCTCCCCCAACCTTCCTCTTTCATGTGTGTTTTTCCTCTTTTTTTTTAAAAAGGGCGAAGTCAGGTTTTAAAGACGAAATGTAAAAAGAATTTTTTAGCAAACATGGATTCCCACCCGATAAAAACACTCGAGTGCAGGCTGATAAGGAAGAACAAATATTAAAAACACGGGAATGACAAACTAAAAGACAGCCGAAGGTTGTAAAAATAATTTTTTAGCAAACTTGGATTTCCACCCGATAGAAACATTCGGGCGCAGGCTGCTAAGGAAGAACAAATATTAAAAACGCGAGAATGACAAAACAAAAAGGCTTTGGAATTAAGATTTTAGTTGCCGGCTTTCGCCGGTTCTTTTTTGGAGACAAGACTTTTGTTGCCAACATAACACAAAAAATCTGGCGAATGCCAGCCGCCGGCTTTCGCCGGTTTTTTTGGAGACAAAACTTTAGTTGCCAACATAACACAAAAAAGCTGGCGAACGCCAGCCGGCTTTCGCCGGTTCTTTTTGGAGACAAGACTTTTGTTGCCAACATAACACAAAAAAGCTGGCGAATGCCAGCCGGCGTTAATTGTTATTAAGATAAACGTAATAACTCATTTTAGGCTCTTTATCTGCGCTGAATTGATAAGACAGCGGCTCAGTTACAGGTTTTCTGCCTTCGACGCTGCCTGAAACATAAGGCACGGATGCTTTATATTTATCGCTCCAAAACATTTGTTTTTTTCCGTCAACTACGGCGACATGACCGCTTTTTGAGCTGCCGGTATTATATGCGCAGATAACGGTTAACCCGCTTTTTGCTGCGGTAAAAGCGGACTGATGATCAAGTTTACCTTTAGGAGTGCGTTTTATCAGACGCCATTGCTGCGAAGCGCGCATATGAAAGTCAAGACCGTTTGCGCTTGTTTTAGGCAAATATATTTTTCTTTCATAAAGCGAATTAATAACGTAATCGCTGCATTGCAGTTTTCCGACAGCGCAGGAATACGCAAATACCGCCGCAAGTAAAACCGTCCCGATGTTAAATATGGTTATAATTTTCATTTTCAACTCTCTTCGCCGGTTTTTTTGGAGACAAAACTTTTTGTTCGTTGTCCAAATCTGAAACCAGATTTTTTATAACTTCTTCCAAATTTTGTTTTACAATTTCGTAATTGGCAACTTTTTTGGGACTTACTTTTAAAAGTTCTTCTTGGGATTTCAGAAAACAAATCAGCTTATTTTTATTTCCAAAGCTTAGCTCCCCTTTTAAAAACCAGCCCCAGCAGGAAGCGTAGCCGCCGTTTTCTATCATAGCGTTTATTACAGTTGCAGGATTTTCCCACAAATATTTTCTCGTATATGAATTAACGCCCATATAAACAAACCATAAACTTATAATGAAAATTACAGCCCATTTTTTATATCCGCCTCCGATTTTGCAGAAAACATAAAGTTCAAGAAAAGCAAAAACCGTATAAGCCGCGCCTGCGGCCGGAAAATAAAGATACCTTAAAATAGGCGCCTGCGTCGGATATATAAAAAAAATGCCCGGAATAAGAAATATAAAAAACAAAGCCGAACCAAAAATCAATTGCCGATCTTTTCGCCAAATTAAAAAGCTTAACGCTATAAAAATGCAAAGAGGAACCGCGCAAATAAGATTAGCTAAAAAATTTCCGCCGGGCATTTCGATAGCGGCGTCAAAAAAAGGATAGACAAAACAGAGAGTAATGTATTTTGAAACCGTAACCGGAACTTTATAAAGCAAAGACGCGCCCCATATTTTATAAAAAGGTTCCAGCCCGTTTCCTATGACGGCGCCGGCGTTCGGATCGTTTGAATCTATGACCGTAAAATTTTGCGTGGACTGCATTTTTGCCATAGGAGCTATAAAAACGTTTATGCTTACGCATATTGCCGACGCCATAAAAAAAGGCAGCAAGAGCCTGAAAAAAAGCTGTTTTATGGCGATCCTCTCTTTTTTGAGACATTCGTAAACAAAAATAAACAAAGGCAGAACGGCAAGCGTAACCCAGAAAAATAGTCCGGCAAAAAACACGGCGGCAGACAAAATTCTAAAAAGCGTTCTTTTCAAAAATTTTTCGCGGTTTTCATCGGCAAAAATATAAAATAATACGGAAATCTGTCCGAAAAAGGCCGTAAAAAGATGACCCCTTGCAGATATTTCGTTGATCGAATTGCTGCACGCCGGAGAAACGGCAAAAAATAAAGCCGTTAAAAAAGAAATTCTAAACGATTTTGAAAGTTTTAAAACCAGAACAAAACAAAGCAAAACGTTTAACAAATGCAGAAAATCGCTGACCAAATGCTGTAAACGCGGGTCTAAAAACGAAATTTTGTTTAACCATAAATTGACGGCGTTTTTTAACGGAACATAGAAATGAAATGTCTGAAAATCAAGCAGAATATCTTTAAAAGAATTTATTTGCGGATTTACAAGAGGGTTTGTTACTATTTCATCGCGATCGTCAAAAGGAGTAAAACCGTTTGAAAAATTGCCGAAATAAACCGCAAAAACCGCAACGGAAACAATAACGGCCGCAATAATATTTTTGAGGCAAAATAGAGATTTCATTTCGTCAATTATAGCATTTTTAACCAAACAGGCTTCGCCTGTTTTATGGTACAAACAATGTCTGTTTTGTTTGCGTCTGTCGTTTTTACAAGGTTTGTCATTCCCATGAAAATGGGAATAGCCGCCGCTGTCATCCTCGCGTTTTTAATATTCTTTCTTCCTAAGCAGCCTGCGCTCGAGTGTTTCTATCGGGTGGGGATCCATTTTTAATATTAATACAGTTTCTAACATTATTTCTTTTAAAAATACAATGTAAAAAGAATTTTTTAGCAAACTTGGATTTCCGTTTTCACGGAAATGACAAACTGAAAGACAACAGGCTTCGCCTGTTTTATGAAACACAGACAGAGGCTGTTTTTGTCATTTTTTAATAAAGCGGGTAATGCCGCTGCGGCTGCGGGGGAGTTTGTCTAATTGGGTTTTTATTGATTTTATTATTTTTGAAATTTCTTGTTTTGTTATTGTCAGCGGTAAAAATAATACAAGGCTGTTGCCCAAATTTCTTATAATTATTCCGTCTTTTCTCATATCGGCGCAAATCTTTGCGCCGACTTTTAAATTTGAATCAAATCCTGCAATATCTATCGCCGCCATTACTCCGCATTGGCGGATATTTCCCGCAAATTTATGTCCGTTTAACTTTGAAAGCTCTTTCTCCAGATATTTTATTTTCGGCGCAAGTTTTTTTAAAATTTTGCCGCGTTTAAAAATATTTAAAACGGCGTTTGCCGCAGCGCATGCCAAAGGGTTTGCCGTATAAGAATGCCCGTGAAAGAAAGTTTTAAATTCTTCGTATTTCCCTAAAAAAGCGTTATAAATTTCGTTTGTCGCGGCGGTAACCGCAAGCGGCATATATCCGCCGGTAATTCCTTTTGACAAACACATAAAATCGGGTTTAACGTTCTCGCTTTCTACGGCAAACATTTTGCCCGTTCTTCCAAAACCGGTGGCGACCTCGTCGCAAATAAGAAGCGCGCCGTATTTTTTGCAAAGCGCTGCGTATTGCGACAAATAGCCTTTTGGCATAATTATCATTCCGGCTGCAGCCTGATTTAAAGGTTCTATCACGGCTGCGGCTATATTTCTGGCGTGTTTTTTTAAAATGTTTTCCGCTTCCTTTATGCATTCTCCGTCGCAGCCCATAATTTTGTTATGTTCTTTAAACGTTTTTGCTTTCAGCGGGAAAGGGACTTTGTCCCTCTTTTTAAATTTACAGCTTACGCAAAAAGGCGACGGCGCAAAGCGCGCTTTAAAGAGCAGATCGCCAAACTTTTTATGAAATAAATCCGTTCCGCCGACCGAAACGGCTCCTATTGTGTCGCCGTGATAAGCGTTTCTTAAAGATAAAAACGAACTTCTTTTTTGACCTTTAAACCGCCAATACTGATAGGCCATTTTTAAAGCGATTTCTACCGCAGTAGAACCGTTGTCCGAATAAAATATTTTCTTGAGATTTTTCGGCAAAATTTTTAAAAGATTTGACGCAAGTTCTATAGCCGGTTTATGCGTAAGACCCAAAAACGTGGTGTGGGCTACAAGCTCGAGCTGCTTTTTGACGGCTTTATCGATTGCGGGATTTTTGTGCCCCAAATTGTTTACCCACAAAGACGAAACGCCGTCAATGTATTTTACGCCGTCTATATCGTACAAATAATTGCCTTCGGCTCTGTCAATAATAAGCGGACGGCACGGATCGTCGTTTATCCAGTCAGCCATTTGCGTAAACGGATGCCAGATATTTTTTTTATCGGATTTAACTAAACCTCTTTTTTGTTTAGCGTTCATTTTAGTTCCTTTATCAGTTTGTCTAAGTCTTCTTTCGTGTGCGCGGACGTTAAAGAAATTCTGATTCTCGAGCGGCCTTCGGGAACTGTCGGCGGTTTTATCGCGGGCGCAAAAATCCCGTTTTTCATTAACATATCCGCAACTCTTTGCGTGTTTGACAAAGAGCCGGTTATGACGGGAATTATCTGGGTTTGCGAATTGCCGGCATCAAATCCGAGAGATTTTAGTTTATCGCGCAAATATTGCGCATTGCTTAAGAGCAGTTTTCTTTTAGAATCGGACTTTATTATTATTTCCAAAGATTTTAAAGCTGCGGCCGCTATTACCGGAGAAATTGCAGTAGTATAAATGAACGCCCTGCTTTTGTTTATCAAATAATCAATAAGTTTTTGCCCGCCGCATACAAATCCGCCCTGAACGCCGAAAGCTTTTGAAAGAGTGCCTATAATTATGTCGGCGTCCGCGCCAATTTCCTCGTCTAACCCGCTTCCGTTTTTTCCAAAAATTCCTGAGCAATGCGCTTCGTCAATCATGCTTACGGCTCCGTAATTTCGGCAAAGACGCGCAAATTGCGCTAAAGGCGCTATGTCGCCGTCCATAGAAAAAACCGATTCGGTTACCGCAAGCTTAAGTTTATAATCTTTTGTTCTTTTTAAAACTGATTCCAGAGAGTTCATGTCGCAATGCTCGTAAACAAAAATTCGGCAGCCGGAAAGTTTTGCTCCGTCCCACAAAGAAGCGTGGTTTAGTTTGTCCATCACTATGCACGCGTTATCGGATTTTTGGGCAAGCGCGCTTATCACGCCGACATTTGTTTGATAGCCGCTGGGAAAAACAAGGCAAGCCTTTTTATTTTTGAAAGAAGCAAGCGATCCTTCTAACATTTTATGAACCTGAAAATTTCCGCCGACCAAACGTGAAGACGCCCCGCCTGCGCCGTATTGCAAAGCCGCCTGCGACGCCGCTTTGTTTATTTCTTCGTTGCCGGCTAAATCCAAATAATTGTTTGACGAAAAGTTTATATATTCTTTATCGCCTATAATAATTTTTGCCGACGGATTTGACGATATAAGACGGAGCTTCCTTAAAAGCCCGGCGCCGTCTATTTCCGATAACTTATTTTCCAAATATTCTTCAAACATCCTATCTCCTGTCTTTGCTGTCTTCGCTGCCTTCGGCAGTTTTATATCAGGCATATGTCCCGCGAAAGCGGGACAGA
>JAISRM010000281.1 GCA_031273645.1 Endomicrobium sp. | reverse complement strand
AAGAAGTTTTTTCACCCCATAATAAGCCTATCGGATAATCGACAAAAAGCGCTCCCGCCAAAGCCGCCTCTGAGAGCATTTGTTTTATGTCTGAATTTGAAATTAAAGAAGCGTCGTCTATTTCCGCCCTGTAGCCGTCTTTTATTTTAATTTTATCCATTTGGCTAAAAGGAATTACCGGCGTAAAACCGTAACGCATAATTGCGTCTAAAGCGTTTTGCCCGATATTGTCTGAGGCAAGCTTTATTGAAACTGAAACAAAATAGCCCTCTCTTGCCAAAGCGGAAGTTTCTTCCTTAAGAACTTTGAGAAATTCTTCGTCAATATTGTCATTCTCCAGCGTAAAAGAAGTTATGCCAAGCATCGCCCATTTTCTTATTGCCGCGCCGACATTTGATTTATCGGTATTTTTAAGGCTCATAGAAATATTCATGCCTTCAATAGAATTTAAAACTTCTTTCAACTGACGCTCAAAAAACATTTGCTGCATGGCGATAACGGCCGTAAATTCACTTTCTCCGATATTTTCAAACAAGTTATTATACTTTTCAAATTCAGATTTAGAAAAATTATCAATAAGCTCTTTATTTTCGGCATAATATTTTTCTATAGACGAAAGAACGTTTTTATCTTTAACAGCCAAATACAGTTTGACGGCGGCTTTTAATTTTCTTTGCGCAACAAGTTCTCTGTTGACGGTTTCTTTTTCGTCAATGCCGCCTTCAATATCGCTTTGGCTTATAATTTGCTGCGCCTCTTGTAAAGCGGACAAATCTAAAAGCATCCAGTCGGCTATAAGAGGATAGCCTTCTGCTGCAATATCCTGCATTGTAAAGCCGCCTACGCCCGACTTTTTTAACACGGAATCGGCGTAATTTTTTACCGCTGTTATTTCGCCTATGCCGCTGTCGCCGTCATTTTTAAGCATTGAAGAAACCGTCAGTTTTTCATTGTAAAGCGCCTCTTTTTCGCTTGCGGCCTCAACTGCCGAAATTTCTCCGGCAGCTATTGCGGCTGAGGCGATTATGCGGGATTTTTCTTCAACGCTTGCCGCGCGCCTGTCGGTTAAGTCGGCAAGCCAGCCTTTTTTTGCGTTAAACAAAGCGGCGTCTTTAGCCTCAAGGCTTACAATGCTTATGCCGTTAAAAGTTCCGCCGAGTTCTATGCCTCTGTCGTTTACGTAAACGGGTTTTGAAATGCCTCTTAAATCCAATCCGTGTTCGTACAAACGATCTTTTATGGAACTGTTTGAAAGAATTAAATTAATGAGATTGAGTTTTACCAGAGTTATATCAAAGTTCTGCGGAACGGAAAAAACTATATTGTAAAAATCCCCGTATTGCGTTTTTGATTTTACAAGCCCTAAACCGACCTCGACATTTCCGTCTTCAGCCTCAATTACGACGCCGTCAAATAAAATATTTTCCGCGTCTATATCGGACGCATAAGTTAAAGAAAAAGATTTTGAACCCCAAGAACCCATATAAGCGCACAACTGACCTTGAGGCCAAGCAGTATCAAACACAAACAGCCTTGAAGCGTCTTTTAAATACGACGGTATATCCCACGATTCAATTATTTTATTGATTATCGCCGAAGGCAGTTTTATCAGGCTTGCAGCGGCGTCTTTAACGGTTTTTAAAGGCAAAACTGCGGACTCTTCTTCATATATTGAATTTATAAACAATTCCATTTCTGCAAATTGGAAAGAATTTCTTGAAATTTTTTCGCTTAAAGCGTCTAACAAAGTTTTTTTGTCCGGAAACATTTGCTTTCCGTCTTTAGCCGTATTTTTAATTATTTGAAGAAGCTCTTTTTTAATTGCAGCAGCCTTTTGTGAACCCTCTACTAAAACAGCGGTTTTAAGCCAAATGCCCGACGAAAACGCTCCTTCAAAAAGCATGCCTAAATCGTTTATTGCGGGCAAAACGTCTCCCTTTAAAGAATAGACAATAAGCCTTATAAGTTCTGATGCGGCGTCTTGCGCAATAGAATCGGCGCCGGTTTCTTTGTAAAAATCATCAAGACCAACGCTTATTCCTTCAACTTCATTTTTCCTTATCTGATTTTCAAAAACGGCGTTAAAAGCCGCATAAGCCCTAAACTGCTGAATGGGTTTTTGTATATATGCGATTCTTGCTTTGCGGCCGGATTTTATTATTGAATCTATATAATTTTTTACCGCGTCATTATTGAAATTCTCGTTAGTGTTTGAAGCCGTATGATCCGTCAAAATGTCTTCGTCTTTAAGCTCTATGCCTTGTTGCGCGGCAAAATGCAAAAGAATCAATTTGATAATATCGGCTTCTCTCATGCCCGACATATCGGCATTTATGCCAAGACTTAAAGCTTTTTCTTTAAGCGGATCGGTAAGCCTGCCTATTCCTCCGGAAACCGCTATTTTTTTTGCAAGCCCTTTTGCATACAAATCAAGAGCTTTTTCAAAAGTAGCGGGTTCGTCGTTGCCAAGAATCAAAATCATATCAGCCGGATTATCATCAATGCTTTGCGATTTTACAAGTTCGGCGGCAATCTCGCCGGCAATATCGCGCCTTTGATATCTTTGCTCCATAACGCTTTTTGCAGTCTGCGCGGCAAAATCCATGAGGTTTCTCTGAGAAGCATACGACTCTCTTAAAAAATCATGAAAAGAATTTATGTTGAATTTAGCTCCCAAATTAATGCTTTCAAAATATTCCTGAGTTTCATGGTAAACAAGAGCCTCAAATAAAGCCGCGCGCTCTTTATAACTCAAATCTTTCATGGCTTCAAGAAACGCTTTATGCAGAAACAATGTAATTTTCTTTGTTTTATCATCGACTTGAAAGCTTGACATAATATAGGAATTTTCGTTGAAAATGAGTTCAGGTCTTGTAGAAATCACAAAATCGACGGCGTAATCTGAAAATTTTTCATCCGTAAACTCGGACTTTATAAGTTCGGCTATTTCAAAGGCTTCAGAAGTTAAAACAAGTTCATCTTCGTCGTAATACTGTCCGTCAAAAGAAGAATTTACAAAGTATTGTTCAAGAACCGTAAAAACGGAAGAACCCATCTTATCTAAGATATCTCCGGCAACAGCCCACACGTTTTCGCCCAGCGCCGTAACGCCTTTAATCGCAATTTTTAAGGCATTCATAGCGCGGTTAACAAAATATTCATCTGCCAAAGTTCCAGTCTTTTTATCCTCTTTTACCTTAGGCCGCCTCAGCGGCTTGTTAGCTTTTTCAGATTCAGCATACACTTTGTCCAAAAAGTCTTTCAATTCCTTTTGAGAGCCTTCAAAAATAATCTTTACTCCCGATTGAAATTTATTAGGCTCAAGCGGGTTTTCTTTTACATATGTAATTTTATTTTTAAAACTTTCAAATTCCGGTTTATTGATTAAATCCTGAATTCTGTATCCTTCTTTTTCTCCGTCGCTAAGACTGTCGGTTTGTATTTCAACAATATACTTATTTGTTAACAAAAGAAAATCTATTGTCTCTTTTTCTGTTATCAATCCGGCGTTAATTGCGCAATAAAGCTCATCAACATCTTGTAATCCGAAATAAAGCGCATACGAATCAAGGGCTTCTCTTATTTCTTTCTCTTCACTTGAAGATTCTTCTTTAAATTTCTTTATAAATGCCGGCTCCTCGCTGTCTCTTTCTCCGAGATAGCCTAAATTTAAAACTTTTGCCCTGAAAGTTTGCGGTTCGTCTTTATAATATTGGCCGTCAGAAGCTTCTATCATTTCATATTCCGCTATTTCTGTTTTTGTTTTGCCGTCGATAGAATCCGGCAGTTTTCCTAAAATAATTTCCCCGCCGGAAGATTTCAGAACATATTTTTTACCATCGGCAAAAACTGTGGATGAAACTATATCAAAAACCGTAGAACCGACCGGATAAGACGTAATATGAGGTTTTCCATTTTTCATTATAACGGCATATCTTTTATTTTCTTCATAAAGGCTGGAAGTTATGGTTTTAAGATTTTCTTTCAGGTCTTCTTTATCAAAAATTATCTTTAAAGAGACTCCTTCATCTATTTTAAACAGCTGCGTTTTAGGCTTGGCTTCGCGTATTCCAAACTGTTCAAATTTAATAATCATAGCTATTATGTTATCTAAATAAGGGTTGTCAAACTCTTTATTTTCTGCGCCAAGTTTATAATAGACATGCGCTAAAGCAAATTTAACGACAGCCGCCGGAATGTCCGCCCACCTTTCATTTTTGTCTTGTGTTTCTGAATAAATTACAACTTCAAGAATAGGATCTCCTGCATAAAATATTGTTAATTTATACCTTGTAAACCCTTTTTGCCCTTCGCTTTCGTACTTAGGCTCTTCCTTAATTTCCCAGTCAATAGGTTGCGAATCGCCGGCAGGTTGTGAAAAGAATTCTTCAATGACTTTTATCACCTTGTCTCTATCAGCCGAATCGGTTACAATCACATGAAATCCGAGAAGATCTTGTATTTTTTCTTTCTGCTCGTTTATTCTGACTAAATCAGCTTCTGTTCTTTTTATGCCGTCGCCTATATCTTCAATTTTATCAAATGCTTCAACGCTTGCGCCCTGCTTGTCCTTTTTTCTAGGGGCAGTAAGTTTTTCTACCACGCTATATATCGTTTTTACCCGTTTATGTAAATAGAATGGTTTTTTACCATCCTTTAGTTTTTTAACCTTCTTTGATTTTTCAAACTCCTTAGAAATCACCGCCTTTAAGCTTTCATCAAGCGTGGAAAGCTCTTCGTCAAGTCTGTTGTAATTAAAAAATATGCTCGCGTCATCCCCATCCATAGCTTTAGTCTTATAATAAGCTTCAGTCTTACGGTAAGCCTTAGTCATGCGGTAACGTATGTCGTTTATCGTATTAATATATCCGTCCGGAGATTCCTGCACAAAAGGCATATTTCTTAAATACTCAAATGCCCGACCAAACCCCAATCTGCTTGTCATAGGAACAAAAACCGAATAAAATAATTTTATCTTTTCTTCGCTAACCGCGCTGACTTTTTGTTTTTCGGCTTTTTTACTTTCAAGTTCTTTTGACAACCTTTCAATTTCAGCGCGAGACCCGCTGATTAAAATTTTATCGCTGCGTTTTTCCGCAACCGTTAAATATATTCCATTTTCATTTATATCTTGAGTTATACGATCTATGTCGCCGTCAATTTGAACCAGTAAATCTTTTGAAGACAGCATATCCTGAAGTCTGTCGGCAAAAACCGCTATTAAAGCGTCGGGGTCGTTGGCAACAGCCTTAAATATAATATTCATATAATTTTGCAGAGCAAAGCTGCCGTCTTCCAATTCATCGTATTTAGGCAAATTCGGAATACTTTTGAGAAAATTTATTATACCCGATATTTTCTTTTTTATGTCTTCTGAAACAAAATTGCCTACATTCTTTAAGTATGTTTCAATATCCTCATCTTTACAATCCAAAATCAGCAAAGCTGCAAAATAGTCCGGATCATCGCCGTACATATAAGCGTAATGTTCAACTCTTCTCTGAGCGATTTGATATTGATCGTAACTAAGAGATGAAGCGGCTATGCCGATAGCAATACTGACGGGACTTTTTTCTTCGGGGATCCTGCTGATTTTTTCACTATGGTCAGAAATAAATTTATTTAAAATTTTTATAACTCTTTTTTCTTCTTCCGACATTTTCGTCCACTTTTCAGACTTTTTTGAAGACACTTTTTCCTGCCTTGCTATTTTTAACACCCGCCATGCGTCGTATAAATTTTTTGCATCGGAATCGTTTATAACTTTCGCCTCTTGCAGATATTTTAAGAAATCTCCGGTATTTTTTTGGAAATCCAATATTTTCGGATCGACTTCTTTCAACTTTAGATCTTGTATATGTTTAAGAAACATATGTTTCAGCAATAAATCAATCGTTCTAAAATGCCATCTGTGGTCAAAAGTCTCGGCATCGTCAGAACCTAAATTTCTGTAAGCGGCGGCAAAAAGATTTTGGGAAAACGTAAGTTTTCCGTTAACTTTTCTGTCATTGCGCGCAAAAGTTCCTTCCTTGACAATTTGAAGTCCGGGATATATAACTTCTTCAATTTGAGCTAACAATGAATCTATATTCGTCTTTCCCTGCTTGCCCGAGAGAAAATCGGCGCATTCTTTTTTGTATTTTGCAAATATGCCGTTATTTGGATATTCGTATATCGACATGTCGTCTTTCACGATGTCGTCTTTCACGCCGGTACGCTTGTTTATTGACATATCTTTTTGTTTTTGCTCGTCAAGACGCTTTTCTAACAAGAGAAGATATTCTTCAGAAAGTTTAAGCTCTTCGTAATCGATAAACGTGGCTACGCCCCTGCTGTCTGATATATTCATAGTCCCTAAAAAAGAAATATCTTTATGCACATTGATTGAACCTATATAAGAGTCTAAATTTCCTTCCGACATAAAAACAGAAAGCCCTGCTTCCCGTAAAAGATACTCATACATAGGCACAAAATTATTTTCCATTACCTGCGACATTTGTTTGTCGCGCGATATTATGTTGTAATACACGTCGGAATCGGAAGTTATATTGCCTTTAGACAGAGAGCCTCCGACAAGAATTGAATAATCCTCATCGGTTAAATGAATTGCTCCGGCTTCTCTTGCGGCTAAAGCTTCTTTTACGAAATAACGGGCATGAAGCATTACTTTTTTTACGGACTGGCTATAAATTTCCGTAGCCTTAAATATTGACGCTTCCATCCGGATTTTCTCATTGGCATCGGCGCGCTGATATTGCATAATCGCGGCGTTAAACTCGTCTCTTGCTTCTTTAAGATATTTTTTCAGCGCTTCAACTCTGCTTTGCAGAAACTCTTTCTCTTTTGAAGATACGTGATATCTGATGGGCTGTTCATCTTTAAATTCTTCAATAACGCTTATTTGTTCCTTTTGAGCCGCAGTTCTTAAAATTATTTCTTTCTCATTATCTATTGAATCGAGATTGATGTCTATTTTTTCATAACCGCTAAGTTTAGCATAGGCTATCAGCGTGAAAGGCTCCATTCTCCACTGTTCGTAATCTTTCTGGCTTACTGTGAATATTCTTCTATCTTCATCTTTACCTTTACCTTTATCTCTATCTATATTTTTTTCTTCAGCTATATACTCTATAAATGAAAGGTACGGATCTAAGCTATTGTCAGGAATCGCGGACTTATATACATTATAAGCTGTTATAAGCATTTTAGGCGCGCTTTTTACATTGCCGCGAGCAATCTTTATAAGATTAGCCATTATATTTTCAATCGCGGCGCTATCTTTAGAATCATCAGAACCATCTCTTTTTATAAGCGCGTTAAAAATTCGGTTTTTTTGGGAGCTTTTGAAATAGTCTTTAGAACCAACTTCGTTTATAAGCGCGTCAAAGAGGTCTGCATATCTTTCTCGTATATTCTTATCAATATCTTTATCGTTTGCAATCTCTATAATATGATACAAAGCCGCATATACATACTTTGAAACATCGCCTTTTGTAGAAATAATATTTCGGATTAGAATGGAATTGTTTTCAGATACGAACTTTTCTGCCTCAAACTTAAAATTCAAATCGTTTATTTCACTTTGCTTATTGCCCAAAATAAAGCGGTTAAAAAAGTATTCCTGCAAATTATTTTTACCTGCGTCTTCAGACCGCTGCCCTTCTTCTGCAAAAACCGCGCCGCTTATATCTATCATAGCCAAAGGAAAAATATTTTTCGGTTTATATTTATAAAGTGTTCCGGACTCTGCGGCAAATATTGCGCCCGTTTTATACGTATCGGCCAGCAATACTATGTTTCTTGCATATATTTTCTCCGGCATTTTCTCACCGTTCTCGTCAACTTCATCTATATGAAAATGCTCTCTGAGCATGCTATGCCTTGTTTTAGAGCTTAAAGAGACGTCGTTCATAAAATCGTCCTGATGAATATACACAAGTTTTACCGGATTTTTGCTTATTGGAAATTTTGCCTGCACTGCTTTGGCAACTTTTGAAGTAACGTTTTCGGGAACAGTTTTTCTGCAGACTATGGTAATTCCCTCCCGCTCTATGTTCATTTTGCCGATTCTATCAGCTATCTTATTGGCATATTTTTCTATGGCGGTCTCGTCTTCAAGCCTTAACATCAGCAAGTCGTTTGCTATTTCTGCGTTATCTGAGACATTGCCGAGCTTTTCCAAATACTGCACATCGGAATGTCTTGTTACAACGGAATCTAACAAACTGTCGGCAAAAATTAAAACCTTTTTCTGATCCTTAACCCTCTCCTCTATCTCTTTAGAGGAGTTTCCAGACTGAAAACTCTCTTCCAGAAGAAATTTCTCAAAATGATCCGACTTTAAATATTGATGAAAATTATGCGAATTTCTTGCATTCAAGTCCGTGCCTTCCGGCTGATCGGCAGGCAATCCTTGTAGTTCTAAGTATTTGCCAAAAGATTCATGTATTGTTGTGCGCCCTGTATTTGGAGACACATTGTACAAAGCCTGCTGCTCATACATTTCGTGTTGAACAATCGCGTTGATCATCACTTGCATATATTTATTTTCGTATGCAGCAAGTTTTTCTATCAATTCATTATGCACATAAAATACGGCGCCTTTTTTATTCGTTTCAAGAGCGGCAAAACACCAGCCGTCCTCAGATATAAGATTTTGCGTATTGCTTACTATTATCTCTACTTCTTTCCCGAGCTGTTCTTTAAACTTTTCTCTAAAAATCTCCGTTATATCCTCTTTATAATTATTTATTCTTCTATTTGTAAAAATTGAAATTGCGATTCTTTGCAGAAACTCCTGATTTGCAAATTTTAAAATTGTTGACACATCATAATCGCCTTTTATCAGCTTTTGTTTAAAAGAGTCGATCGTATCCACGCTTTTATTTGCATATCTTGCAAAAATCATAGAACTTACTGCATTAAAAACAGCGTCGGTAATGCTGTAATTTAACAGCTGTTTTACAGCCTCAGGCGTAAAGAACTCTCCGAGTGTCGTTATACGCCTTTCGCTTTCAGCGTCGTTTATATTATCATCGGTTGAAACCGAAAATTCATTCCCGTCATTATCTTCGTATGTTACGCTGATAACCGGCTGCCCTGACGCATTTTCTGTAAAATCAACCTGCGCGGATTTTATTTCGGGTTTAGCTTCAATAGCCTCTTTTAACCGTTCTTGCGGAAACGAAGATTTTTTAAGCTGCGCTGCGGAATTTACCACAGTCTTTACAAAAGCCGAAGCCGGCATATTGTACAGATCGGGAGTATTTATAGCCGAAGTCTCGGCGGCCGATATTGCCCTTGCATACTCTACGTATTTTTGCGGATAATCTTGGGTTTTTGAAAATATTTTGGGAGTAAAACTAACGTTTGATATGTTTCTTTCTTCATTTAATATTTTGTTTATTCCGCTTGTGTGAAAACCGCCGGCTATTATGACTTTAATTTTAGTTTTTGAAGAGCTTTGCAAAGCCGCTTTGGCGTTTGCGCTTACGCCAAACGCTCTTTCAAGACTTGCCGGAGATTTCACATCGCCGAACATTTTATTTACAAAAATTGAATTTCTAAGCAGATTGGCGTCGTTAAAAGCCTGCGCCTGCGTTTCATAATAATCAAAATCTTTTAAAAGCGCCGCGCCGCCGTAAGACGACAGAATAGATTTGAATTTATTTAGTTCTTTTTTATAATACTCGTACTCGTAGGGAGAAGCCTGACCCGAGAGAACTTTTTTATAAACGATCGCAAACTGCGAAAGAAAAAAAACATTGCCGGCGTCGGCATTTTTTAATGCGCCTGAGGCAATGCTTCTGACAAGTTCGTTTTCTTCAAGCATAAAATCAATATGATTTAGCTTATCGGCCGTCGCTAAAGAAACCGCAAACTTATACAGCTGGGGATATTTGGCAAGACCTAAACTTTCTCTGTTTTGATAAAGATAAGATATAAAAGCCTGTCTGTCGTCGGGAGAATTTGCAAGAGACATCAGCTGCACGTACTGCTGATAACTTAAAACATTTTTAAGATTTGAAAAAAACTCGTTCATCTGCGACTGAAGCTTTTTTTGGCTTACGGAAGAAGCCTGCCCTGAAACGAGAAGATAAAGGGATATATTGGGATAATCGTTTATCTCTACTGCGTTTTTTGCAGCTTCGTTCTTTAAATATTTAAAATATTTTTCTTCCGGCAAAGTTCCTGCGTGAAACGAAAAATACGCGCCGTAAAGACCGATTTGCGCTAAAGAAAAGTATTTGTTTCTAAGAGATGAAAGCCTGCTTTCAAGCAAATCCGCAAGCACGGATATCGCGTCTCTGTTTTCAATGATATCGGCAAACAAAATAAGATTATTATTATAGGTTTCTTTTTCTTCTAAAGGATTAATTTCTTTTGAATGTTTTGCGGCAAAATATTCAGCGCCGGTAAGATTTCCTCCGTCAAAAAGCGCTTCAATAAAAGCGTCTGCGCCTTTTTTGCCCAGACTTCCGTAAAGCCATTCAAAATTGCTTTTCTTAGAAGCGCCTTCAAGATAAAGTTCAAAATCGGGATAAAACTGATCGATGCGCTCAAGCAGGGAAAAAATCTTTTTTTGCGCTTCAATATTAAAATGAAGATCCTGAACGTTAAAAACCAGATGGGAACTATTGTTTTTAAAAGAAGCGTCGGTAATTGAAACGCCGGAAGTTATATCGGCCGCCGAAAGCGTTTTTGCATAAACGTCCGGCGCAGACAGAGGAATTGAGGAAGAAACCAAACAAACGCAAATAAAAAACGAAACGAACTTTCTCTTCATTGTTTTATCCGTTAAAATTAGCAGCCTTTTACAGCGTTATACTTGCCACCGGCTCGCCTTTTGCGCCGAATATATTGATACTCTTAAAGTTTACCGAATATTTTACGCAATATTTGTTTGCTTCGTCCGATATCATTTTAGTAATAAAATCCTTAACTTTTTCGTCCATTTCGCCCGAGCCCGATAAAATAATATTTTCGCCGTCAATTCTCAAAAAACGAAGCTGAAGCAGCTGCACTAAAGCGCCTAAAAACGGATTTGTTCTTGCCTGCATGTTAATCTGGGCGACAATCATTCTGGCCACATATTCTTCGTCGGAAATATCGTGTTTGTCGTCAATTTCTTTTGCGGCGTAACCCGGTCCTTCTATTTCAAGAAGATTTCGGGTTTCGTAATCGCCTCTTGAAATTTTCATATACAGATAGGCTTTTATATCTTCAATATTTTGCGTAATTCTAAAAAGAACCTGTTTATCTTTGTCAAACGTGCTTACCACCATGTATTTAATCTTAGAATCGCTGCTTAAGACCACTCTTGTAATCGCCAATATTGCAGACTGCATTTTACTTATTGCGGCGTTTACTTTAGCTGTATCGTTTGACGTAAGATCGTTAAGAAGCATATCCAGATACAAAGTTTTCCCATACACTAAAGCCTCTGAATCCGTTCCCGTGTCTTTTTTCACAATTTCTTCAAGAGAGTCGGCAATAGAACCTGACGGATAAGAAACTCCGCACGAAAGTGAAAAAAAAGACAACAGAAAAAAAAGACTAAACCATTTTATCGTGTTCATCGGCTTTCTTAGCTTCTGAAGCGCTGATTTTATTATCGGATTCAAGCTTTTCTATCGCCGCTTCAACCGACTCTGGCTTTTTTTTGCCGAGCTTTTCAAGAGTTTCTTCAAGATCGTCAAAATCCATTTCTTTTTCTATCACAAGCCTTTTTGCAACGGCATCGACTGCGTCCCAATTTTCTTTCAAAAATTCGTCTATTTTTGCATAACATGAATTTACTATCGCTATCGTTTCATTATTTAACTTTTCTTTCAGGCTTTGAGACATTTCTTCTTTTGGAATTGCGGAAAAATCGCCTACAAAACCGCTGATTCCCATACCGACATTCCAAACCATTGCATTTGCCGTAGCCATAGCCTGTCTGAAATCGGAAGATACTCCGCTTGAAGTAGTGTTGTATCTTATCTTTTCAGCGGCATACCCTGAAAGAGCCACTAAAATATTTGCCATATATTCTTCTCTTGTATGAGTATGCAGCTCTTCTTTAGGATGAAAAGCCACAAGCCCCAAAGAACCTTTATGGGCTTTAACGGTAATTTTAAAAACTTCGTTCGTAGGATGCAAAAGATATGCGGCAATAGCGTGTCCCGCTTCGTGATAAGCCGTCCATTCAAGTTCTTTTGCAGACATTTCAAGCTGAACTTCCATTCCCAAATCTATTCTGTCCATAGCTTCGGAAAAATCGTTCATATCGACGCTTTCTTTTTTCTTTCTTGTGGCTATCAGCGCCGCTTCTTTAACTATGTTTTCAATGTCGGCAGGAGACTTATAAACGGCTTTTTTGGCAAGCCTGTCTATTTTTATATCGGGGGAAACGTTTATTTTTTTCATGTAAAACTCAAAAAGATTTGATCTTTCTTTTAAATTTGGAAGCGTGATATTTATTTTCCTGTCAAACCTTCCCGGACGCAGCAAAGCTTTATCTAAAACTTCTTCGTTGGCATTTGTCGCCGCTATCACTATAACATTGCTTTTTTTACTTTCCAACCCGTCCATTTCTACAAGCAGCTGGTTTTGCGTGCTGTTTGTTTCTTCGCCGCCCCCCATATACGAAAAAGTTCTTCCTCTTCCTATAACTTCTATTTCGTCTATAAACACTATGCAGGCGCCGTCCGTATAGGCGTGTTCTCTGGCTTTTTTAAACAAATCTCTTACTCTTTTTGCTCCAACGCCGACAAAAACTTCAACAAATTCGCTTCCGGCCATAGAAAGAAAAGGAATATTGCATTCTGTGGCTATAGCTTTTGCAAGCAGAGTTTTTCCGCATCCGGGAGGTCCCATAAGCAAAAGACCTTTTATTATTTTACCGCCTATTTTTTGAAGCTGTTTTCTGTCTTTAATAAGCTGCACTACTTCAAGCGCCTCTCTTTTTGCGCCTTCAAGACCTATAACTTCGCTAAAATTTACCTTTATATTGTCAGACTTAATTTTACTTTTCTTCATTTTCCCAAAACCGCCGCTTAAAACGTTCATGTACATAAAAACAAAAGCCGCCGCGCTTGCAAAAGCAAGTATCAGCTGCACGGGCATAGTGGCAAGAGTCATAGTTCTGTAAAATGATTCAAGTTTGCTCATACCGTATATTGACAGTATGATAAGAACTATCAGTATTGTTGCAATAATTACCCACATCTTATTATTCTGAAAAAACATTCTGAATTTTCTAAGCATTGCTTTATACCTCTTTATATTTAATATTTATATATAGTAATTATATCTATTATAAATCTCTCTTTCAATGGAAAAGTTTATTAAAAATAAAATCCGGCCTTATTTTCATAAAGCCGGATTTTAGTATATCTTTATGTTTTACAATCCTTATTTTATAAAGGACTTGATATGTATATATGATCAAGCAATCCGGCTTCAATCAATCTGAGTACATCTTCGGCTGTAGGCTCTTTTCCGGGATCATAATCTTCAAAACCTTCAATTGTCTCGACTGTCCCCCATGTATGAGAATTTTCATCGGGACCGATTTCGGTTATTACGTCTTTTGTGCCCTTGATAGGATCTCCAAAATCGCCAAGCTGCAAAGTTACCATCATTCTTTCATTATAATATACAGTAAGTTGATTATTCTGCGCATTCCACCCCCCTACCAATTCGCCTTCGGAATATATATATTTAAATGTAATTGTATTATCAATGCTTTTATATACGGCTCTTCCGGCAAGATCATACCATGTCATCTCCTGAGTCTCTCTGTCAAAAGAAGCCACAAATGTTGAACCATTATAAAAACGTTCAATTTCAATGGCTCCGGCGTAATTTTTAGTAATAGTCGGTCTATTGTTTTCATAATATGTAGTGCTTCTTGTAGTAGGATCAAAAGATGAAATTAAACAGTACTGATTAGCTGAGTTATATCCATAAGTATAATTAAGAAGAACTATTCCGTCTTTATTTTCAGTGTAAGTCATAGAGCCGTCGGATGCGTAATGGGTGCGGTTGCCATATATGTCCACTTTTGAAACTAATCGATTATTATCGTCATAATCGTATCTCATTGTTACGTTGTTTTCAAAATCAACTTCACGAATAGGAAGACCGTTTGCACCGTAAATCGTTTGCCCTTTGTTAAACTCGTTAATAATGGCGCTTACGTTTTTCCCGTATTGATCATAGTGAATAGATTGTTTAAGATTCATATCATAATCATATATTTTGTAAACCTTACCTCCGCCGTCCATTTCTTTATATTCGATGATTTCGCCGAATTCATTTGTAATTTCAACCATATTCGTTCCGCTGATATTTTTTGCCATGCTTGTAAGATTGCCATCTTTGTCTTTTGTGATCTGAGCGCCGCTTAAATAAAAAGTGGACGTTCCGTCTTTTGCAATGCTTAAAGCAAGCTTTCCTGTAGGCATATAAAAACTTTTGGTTCCGTCTTTCTCAGTCGCCAGCATAACCTTGCCAGGCGTTATGGGATACATTTTATTTGGTTTGCCATAACTTCTTAAATCCTTAACTTCCATTGCGGCATTGCCTTGTCCGAATTTTAAAGGGTTATTTTGAGGGAGAAAAGAAGCGTGAGTATTGCCCGACATGAATATCAATGATAGCATAATTAAATTTATTTTTTTCATACGTTCCTCCATTTACTAAATTATACTATCATTTCCTG
>JAISRM010000263.1 GCA_031273645.1 Endomicrobium sp. | reverse complement strand
AAGTATGATTGAAGAAAGCAGAATACCACAAGACGAAGTTGCAAAGGCGCTTGGAATACACCCTTTTTTTGCGGCTTCTTTTTTTGCAAACCTCAAAAAACACTCCTTGTCAAAACTTAAAAATTCGCTTAAAGCGGCTTTAAGGGCCGATATGTCGTTAAAAGGCGTAACGCCGGAAGGCATTGTCTTGGAAAAATTTATTTTGTTTATGTGCAAATAATTTAATTGTTAACATATCCCCGAGCAACAGCTTAATACTCGAACGTCTCTATTGGAAAACTATCGTTTTTTTTTAGTTTGTCAGACTTCGTCTGCTTTTAAGTTTGTCATTCCCGCGAAAGCGGGACAGACTTCGTCTGCCTTTGAGTTTGTCATTCCCGCGAAAGCGGGACAGACTTCGTCTGCTTTTAAGTTTGTCATTCCCACGAAAGCGGGACAGACTTCGTCTGCTTTTAAGTTTGTCATTCCCGCGAAAGCGGGACAGACTTTGTCTGCTTTTAAGTTTGTCATTCCCGCGAAAGCGGGACAGACTTCGTCTGCCTTTGAGTTTGTCATTCCCGCGAAAGCGGGACAGACTTCGTCTGCTTTTAAGTTTGTCATTCCCGCAAAAGCGGGACAGACTTCGTCTGCCTTTAAGTTTGTCATTCCCGCGAAAGCGGGAATCCACGTTTACTAAAAAATTCTTTTTACATTGCGTCTTTCAAAGAAATAATGTTAACAACTATATTTTAAAAATGGATTCCCATTTTCATGGGAATGACATACACAGACAAAACAGACGAAGTCTGCAAGTTTACTAAAAAATTTTTTTTACATTGTGTCTTTAAAAGGAATAGTGTTAGAAACTATATTAATATTAAAAATGGATTCCCACCCGATAAAGACATTCGGGTGCAGGCTGCTTAGGAAGAAATAATATTAAAAACGCGGGAATGACAGACACAAACAAAACAGGCGAAGCCTGTCCCGCGAAAGCGGGAATCCACGTTTACTAAAAAATTCTTTTTACATTGCGTCTTTCAAAGAAAAAATGTTAGAGGTCGTGTTTCATAAAACAGGCGAAGCCTGCTGCGCAGTTTCATGGCAATAAAAAAAAGCCTCCCGCAATTATGCAGGAGGCTTTGTTTCTATGGATTTTATTTTGGATTTGAAAGAGCAGCCACTTTTTTTGCAAGCCTTGCTTTCTGGTTTGACGAGGCTTTCTTGTGAATTATGTTTCTTTTTGCGGCTTTGTCCCATTGGGAAAAAGCAATGTTTAGCTGTTCTTGAGCAAGTTTTGCGTCGTTTTTCTTTACCGCCGCTTCAACTCTTTTAACCGAAGTTTTTATTTTACTTTTAACCGATATATTCCTTTCGGTTCTTTTTTTTGTTTTTCTTGCTTCCTTAAGAGCCGACGTGTGTCTTCCTGTTTTCAGTTTTGCCATTTTGCTTTATTCCTCCGCAATTATAAACAACCGATTATTTCTCAATATTTGCAAATTATACATTATTGAGAGCCGCATAGTCAAATTAATTTTGTATAATTATTTTTATTATAATAATAAAATAGGCGAAAAATAGGAGATTTAAAATGTCTGCGATATTAAGCGCTGCAATTTTAATTACTTTACTGATATCCGTTTTAATTTTAATAGCCATTGCGGTTTTTGCGGTAAGCATTTACAACTCTCTTGTAACGCTTAACGTAAATATAGACAGAGCTTCTTCCAATATTGAGGTTCTTTTAAAACAGAGATTTGACGAAATTCCAAGACTTGTTGAAATATGCAAAGGATATATGGCTCACGAGAGAGAAACTCTTGAAAAAGTTATAAAAGCCAGAGATATTTTTATGAACGCTCCGGAAACCGCGTCAAAAATTCGGGCAAATTATCGTCTTGGCGCGGCTTTGCAGCCTCTTTTTGCCGTAAGCGAACGCTATCCCAAGCTGAAAGCAAACGAAGAGTTTATTCATTTACAGAAAAGAGTTACGGCTCTTGAAAACGAAATAGCCGACAGAAGAGAATTTTATAATGCTTCAGTCGCGGTTTTCAATTCAAGAATTCGACAGATTCCCGATATAGCTATCGCAGGTTTTTTAAAATATAAAGAAAAGTCTATGTTTAAATCTTCAGACAGCGCAGAGTATGAAAAAATTAATTTTACTTTATAATTAAGGAGGCCGGGTGTACGCTATATATGTGTTTGTTTTCGTAAGCATATCATTGTTGATCATTCTTGCATTAAAAATTTTGGGTTATAATACAGTTCTTGCGTCGGGAATTATTCTTTTTGCGATAGGCATAGGCACATATGTTTCGGCTTTTTTAAAATATAGAAAATTAAGGCATATAAGGGATACGCAGACTTCAAAAATAGGATCGGCTCCTATGGGTTTTGTTGAAATTTGCGGGAAAGCAAAAAGAATTTCCGGCGTGGGCTATATATACCGCATTTTTACTATTAAAGAACTCGAGTCGTCGTCAAATTCATGGTTTAACAGTATAAACAGGCAGGAGTACTCGGTAAATCCGTTTTATATTGAAGACGGCACAGGCTTAGCTTATATAGATCCGTCAGAAGCTGAAATTATAGTTGATACAAAAAGATGGTCAGACGCAGATTATTCTTATGAAGAGTGCGAAATCAAAGAAGGCGACGAAGTCTATTGTCTTGGAACTGCCGGCGGCGCAAATGAAAGCGATTTAAAGGAAAAAATATACGCAGCTTTAAAAAGCGCTAAAACTGATAAAAATTTTTATGCAAAATACGACGCAGACGGCGACGGTAAAATATCCGCGCAAGAATGGGATTATGCAAGAAGAGACATAACCGGAAAAACAATAGACGAGAATAATGTTTTTGCAAAAGGGCGTTTGTTAGAAATAAACAAAAGTCCGCATGATAAGATTTTTATAATTTCAAACAAATCGGAGAAAGCTCTTATTTCGGGATTTCTTACAAAAACTCTTATAATGCTTTTTGGAGGCATATTCTTAACGGCTGTCGCGATTTTTGACGCATTTGTAAAACTTAATGTTTTTCCCGCAGAAGCAATGTCCGGATATTTTATTGCTCTTAAAAATTTAAATTTTATTCTTTCAACTGCGGCTTATGCGCTAATAATCCTTTTTATTTTGTTTTCTTACGCAAAACCTCGTTTACATTCCATCTTTTTTAAAGGCCTTTAATTGCAGACTTCGTCTGTTTTATGGCAGGCTTCGCCTGTTTTTATGTGATTGGCAGCCAATTTCTGTTTTGTTTGCATCCGTTTGTCCTTCCCGCGTTTTTAATAATTTTTCTTCCTAAGCAGCCTGCGCCCGAATGCTTTTATCGGGTGGGAATTGTTTGTTTTGTCATTCCCAGCCGTTTCGTCCGTCCGTTTGTCCCCGCCGGTTTGTCATTCCCATGAAAATGGGAATCCACGTTTACTAAAAAATTCTTTTTACATTGCGTCTTTAAAAAGAAATAATGTTAGAGACTATATTAATATTAAAAATGGATCCCCGCTTTCGCGAGGATGACAGCGGCGGCTATTCCCGCTTTCGCGGGAATGACAAGCGCAAACAAAACAGACGCTGTCTGTGTTCCATAAAACAGGCGAAGCCTGCAAGTTTACTAAAAAATTCTGTCGGACGAAGTCTGTTAGCTTTCAGCTTGTCATTCCCGCGTTTTTAAATATTTGTTCTTCCTAAGCAGCCTACACCCGAGTGTCTTTATCGGGTGGGAATTGTTTGTTTTGTCATTCCCGCGAAAGCGGGAATCCACGTTTACTAAAAAATTATTTTTACATTGCGTCTTTAAAAAGAAATAATGTTAGAGACTATATTAATATTAAACATGTATCCCCGCTTTCGCGGGAATGACAAGCGCAAACAAAACAGACGCTGTCTGTGTTCCATAAAACAAGCGAAGTCTGCAAGTTTAAAAATCAGTTAACTGCTGATGCCGCGCGGCTTGCTGCGCGCAGGTTCATTTGCTTAAAACAGTTTTAACCGCCGCAGATATTCGTTTCCCGTCGGCCTGTCCGTTTACGGCGGCTATAGCCGCTTTCATAAGCGCTCCAAAACTTTTATCTTGGCTTGCGTCTGCCGCTTCTTTTACTTTAGCTATTAGATCTTCGTCGGAAAGTTCTGCCGGAAGATATTGTTCTATTACCGATATTTCTCTTTTTTCTTTGTCTATTAAATCCTGCCTGCCGCCTTTTTCAAAACTTTCGATAGACTCTTTTCTCTTTTTTATTTCGCTTCTGAAAACTTTCAATATTTCTTCATCGTTAATTTTTACGCCTTTCATATCGCGGATATTTATTTCGTTTAAGATTCCTCTAATAACGTTGAGTTTTTCAAGATCTTGGGCTTTCATGTAAATTTTTAAATCTTCTTTAAGTTTTGTAATCATTTTGTCATCTCCTGATATTTTAAAATAGTTCCTTCTTTAATGTTAAATTTTTTGACGTCTCCGGAATTTAATTCTATTACTACGTCGGATTCTGCGGGAGAAAAATATTTTCTTAAAAGATAATCTGCTGTATCGGGCTGCGCAGGGGCGTTTTGTTCAAAGCCTATAACTTTATCGTCTTTTACCCATATTATGTCTATCGGGAAGTTCATATCTTTCATCCAGAAAACAAGTTTTTGCGGCTGATCAAAGAAAAAAATCATGCCGTCGTGAGGCATTTTTTCTCTGCCGGAAAGCCCCCGTACCCGGCTTTTATCGCTGTTTGCAGCTTCAAGTTGAAATCTTTGGCCGTCAAGAGCAATTGTAATAACGGAACCGTCTTTAATTGCGGCAGGCGCTCCAAAAAGAGGTAAAGATAAGATGCAAACCGTAAAAATTGTTAAGAAAATTTTTTTAAACATGATTGATTATAGCAAATGCGCCCATTTCATACAAAACGCGAATTTAGTTTTAACCGACAAAACTTTAATGCGCGCATGTCGGATAATTTAATCTCATACTAATGATTTATACTAAGCTGTTTTTCCCGAAAGTATTAATAATCTTTTCTTCCTAAGCAGACTTCGCCTGTTTTATAGGACACAGCCAGTGTCCGTTTTGTTTGTGTCAACAATTCCCATGAAAACGGCAGGCTTCGCCTATTTTATGGAACACAGACAGACTTCGTATGTTTAGTCAATTGTTTTTTCAATGTCCGTTTTGTTTGTGTCTGTCATTCCCATGAAAATGGGACAGGCTTCGCCTGCTTTATGGAACACAGACAGCATCCGTTTTGTTTGTGCCTGTCATTCCCATGAAAATGGGAATCGCCGCCGCTGTCATCCTCGCGAAAGCGGGGATCCATGTTTAATATTCATATAGTTTCTAACATTATTTCTTTGAAAGACGCAATGTAAAAATAATTTTTTAGTAAACGTGGATTCCCACCCGATAAAGACACTCGGGTGCAGGCTGCTTAGGAAGAACGAATATTAAAAACGCGGGAATGACAAATTTGTGTCTGTCATTCCCATGAAAATGGGACAGGCTTCGCCTGCTTTATGGAACACAGACAGCATCCGTTTTGTTTGTGCCTGTCATTCCCATGAAAATGGGAATAGCCGCCGCTGTCATCCTCGCGAAAGCGGGGATCCATGTTTAATATTCATATAGTCTCTAACATTATTTCTTTTTAAAGACGCAATGTAAACAGACTTCGTCTGACAGAATTTTTTAGTAAACGTGGATTCCCACCCGATAGAAACACTCGAGTGCAGGCTGCTTAGGAAGAACAAATATTAAAAACGCGGGAATGACAAACGGATGCAAACAAAACAGACGCAGTCTGCCAATCCCATAAAATAGGCGAAGCCTGCCAAGTTTAAAAAATCAGTTAACTTTGACAGTTAGCGCTGATACTTCACAGCTTGCTGCGCGGATATTTATTGTATTTCTTTTATATAAAGTTCTCTCGCTTTATAATAATATTGTAATTTGTAAAAAAAAGGCGAAGGCCTTTGAAGCCTGTTAGGACAAAAATAAAATGATACTGTTTTCAAAAATAAAATGATACTTTTAAAATGAAAGGATAGGCTTGCAAAAAGGCAGGCATTTTTGCAAGGGGTTTTCTTTTGGAAGTTAAAA
>JAISRM010000230.1 GCA_031273645.1 Endomicrobium sp. | reverse complement strand
CTGTTTTGCCTTTACGCGCTTTTTAATATTTTTTCTTCCTAATCAGCCTGCAGACTTCGTCTGTTTTATAAAACGACTGCCTGCGTCTGTCATTCTCGCGAAAGCGGGAACGTTTAAACAATCAGTTAACCGCTGATTACAGATTGCTGTTGAGAGATCCATTGTTTGCCGGCGCTGCTCCTTAGTTAAATACAGCTCGAGAAGGCTTATTTGTGTTTATGAGAAAATTTCCCCGCCGTTTGCGCATATTTGCCGCCGCAGTTTCTTTTCTTTTGACTCTTGCGGCTTTTACTAAAGGCTGTAATATTTTGCCGGGCTGGCTTTATTTGCAGTTTGGCGCGGCGTTTGCAAAGCTTTTTGCTTATTTTTCGGTTTTTACTTTACTTATAGTTTGTATCACGGCGGCGTCGGCTTTTATATTTGGGCGTTTTTATTGTTCCGTGATCTGTCCTTTTGGAATTCTTCAGGATATTATAAGTTTTTTCAATCCCAAAAAGAAAAAATCCCTTGTTTATAATTTTAAAAAAACGCGTTATGCTATAGCCGCAGTTTCCGTCGCTCTTCTTATTTCAGGCTGGGCTTTTGCTTTTATGCTTTTAGACCCGTATTCAAATTTCGGCCGCATAGCCGCTTCTCTTTTTAATCCCGTCATTGTATTTGCGCATAATATCGTTTTGCCTTCGCGTCTTATGGATTTTCCGGCAAGCGACCTTAAATTTATTTTGGCAAGCGGATTCATTCATTTATTTATATTGTCTATAATAGTTGTTGTCGGAAAAAGATTTTTTTGTACGGCTTTGTGTCCGGTGGGAACGATTTTAGGTTTGTTTTCAAAAAAGGCTGTTTTTAGTCTTGAAATAAATAAATCAAAATGCGTTTCATGCGGATTGTGTTCAAAAAATTGTCCATCCGCCTGTATAGATATAAAAAAAGATAAATTTTTAGATAATGAAACTTGCGTTCGCTGCATGAACTGCGTTTCCGTTTGTCCGGTTAAAGCCGTCAATTTTAATATTTCAAAAAATTTAAAGCCGGCTCCGCCGGATTTGTCAAAAAGAACTTTTTTGATAGGCGGCTTTTTTACTGCGGCCGCTTTCGGAACCGGAATAGCTTTAAAACCGACGGCAAGCAAAGCTGCGGTTGACGCTTCAAATTTTATCGTTCCTCCGGGCGCGCTTTCGCAGCAGCGTTTTGCCGCTAAATGCACGGCATGCCTTGCATGCGTAGCTAATTGCAGCGGAAAAGTTCTTAAATTCAGCGGAAAGCATAAGCCGGTGCATTTGGAATTTGATAAAGGTTTTTGCGAATATAATTGTCATAACTGTTCTGATGTTTGCCCTGCTGGCGCGCTTGAAAAAATGACAATAGAAGAAAAAAGGCTTTGCCGCATAGGTCTTGCCGAACTTGAGTTGACCCGCTGCGTTACCGTTACCGACGGGACAGAATGCGGCGCATGCGCGGAACAATGCCCTACCGGAGCATTGCAAATGCAGGAGACTAACGGCGCGCGTCTTCCTTATTTTATAAATAAAGAACTTTGCATAGGCTGCGGCAGCTGCGAAAACGCCTGCCCCGTGCGTCCTTCCACAGCTGTTTGGGTTAATCCCATAGCTTTACAGTTAAAAGCCGAACACCCGGCCGACTATTTTAGGAAAATAAGAGAAAACTCTGCGCCTGTCCAAGAAGAATCTGCTTCAGACGAATGGGGATTTTAAAGGCGGAATTGTTTTGTTTACAATACCTGCTTAAAAAAGTTATTGGCGGAGTCTCTATTTAATTGCCGTTTCAGTCAATTTATTATAGAATTAGCTCGTAACGCTGCAAATTTTGCATCATAGGAGAATCGCGATGTCTATAGGGTTTACCGAGATTTTGCTTATAGTTGTGGTTATTTTGATACTTTTTGGCGCAAGACGCATTCCTGAAATTGCAAAAGCGTTAGGCAGAGCGTCGCACGAATTTAAAAAAGCTAAAGAAGACATTAAAAAAGAATCTCAGGAATTTTTAGAAGCGGTTGAAGAGCGCGCTTCCTCTGAAGATAAAAAACAAGAAAAAAAAGATGACCCTGCCGCAAAGTGAATCCGGAAATTCCCAATCGTTTCTCGAGCATTTTGAGGAACTGCGCCGGACTTTATTAAAATGTCTTGCGGCTGTAGTTTTGCTTTTTATACCGTCATTTTTTCTTGCTCCCAAAGTTATAAACGCTTTAATAGCGTGGAGCTGTCCTCCTGAAATTTCCGAGCTGAATTTTTTCTCTCCTATGGAAGTCTTTATCATACAAATGAAGCTTGCCGCGCTGCTTGCGCTTATAATATCTTTCCCTTATTGCATTTGGCAGATATGGCGCTTTTTGCTTCCGGCTTTGTATGAAGCGGAACGCAAAGCTTTAAAATGGTGGGTTTTAGCGTCGGCCGTTCTTTTTGTTTTAGGGGCGTCTTTTTGCATAGCCGTTATACTTCCGCTTGTCATGAAATTCTCGGCGGGCTTTTCTGCGCCGCATCTTAAAGCGGTAATAGGTTTGGGCGGTTTTTTAAGTTTGGCAGGCTGGCTCATTTTGGCTTTCGGCGCAATGTTTCAATTTCCTCTTGCGGTAATGCTTAGCGTGCGCTTCGGCCTTGTAAAACGTTCTTTTCTTGCAGATAAACGCCCTTATATCGCAGTTATAATTTTAATAATATCGGCTCTGCTTACTCCTCCGGACGTTATAAGCCAGATACTTCTTTCAGTTCCCGCTTATCTGCTGTTTGAACTGGGACTTTTTCTTTCAAAAGGTTTTGAAAAAAGCAAAACCGATCCGGAAAAAAATTCTTTGCAAAAAGATTCTTGCGCGCAGGAAGCGCCTTCATCCGTATCCGGCGACGGCATGCTCGATTTTTACATAAGCGAAGACAATAAAACGCACGAAGACGAAAACCAATAATTAAAAAGCCGCATGCGGCCTTTTTAATTATGAACATACCCCGCAACAAACCGCGCAGGCAATAGCTTAGCTGTCAACAATTCCCGCTTTCGCGGGACAGGCTTCGCCTGCTTTATGGAATACAGACAGTGTCTGTTTTATTCGTGTCTGTCATTCCCATGAAAATGGGAATCCATGTTTAATATTAATATAGCTTCTAACATTATTTCTTTTCAGACTGCGTCTGTTTTGTTTTTGTTTGTCATTCCCATGAAAATGGGAATCCACTTTTAATATTAATATAGTTTTTAACATTATTTCTTTTCAGGCTGCGTCTGTTTTGTTTT
>JAISRM010000214.1 GCA_031273645.1 Endomicrobium sp. | reverse complement strand
GTCCGCCCCTTCTCCTTTTTTTTCTATACCCTCTCTTTACTACTTTTAACATCTCTTTATACGTCCCTTTCTTCACTCCCACAAGCCTTCTAAAATCTTTTCCCTTTAATTTTAATACTATTTCTGTTTTTTTCATTCTCTTATTTTCTCTTTTTTTTATATTTTGGGTTGGAAAGAGGTTTAATATTATATTCTTTGCGCTGCCTTGCAGCAATTTGCGCATTTGTACTATTAAACGGATTTTTGCCGCGCATAACATCATACAGCCCTGCGCCATCAGCGGCGCCAACTCCGGATAATGCATCAGCAAATCCCACAGCTAAACCCTCTTGCGCTTTATTTAACAACCCTTGTGAAAATATGCCGGGCATTGCATTTTTAATTTGTTCCCGCTCAAAAGCTTCTGCATTATTGTCCATAAAAGCTTTTAATTCTTCTTCAGTGGCATTATCTTTGCCCTGAACTTTATACGTTTTGCCGTTATATCTTACCGTATAGGTTTTCATTGTCCGGCTCCTATGATTTGAAAATCTGCGTTTTGCGGAAATTCTATAGTCGCATCGTTTTGACCGAATACTCCCAAAGGCGTTTTTATTCCGGAGTTGCCGTCTTTTGATTTAAAATCAAATATAGTTCCGCCGCTGACAACGTGCTTTAAAATCGCTTGTTGAGTCGATGTGGTAAATTGCTGCAAAAATTCATAAAACGCTTTAACAGGCACGCCGCCGATATATTCTTTCTCAGCGTCGAGCTTTGCTTTTTCTTCTTCTGCTTTCAATTTTGCGGCTTGCATTTGTTCGTCGTATTTCAGTTTTGCGGCATTGTCTTGCGAACCTAAAACGGCTTTGGCAAAATCGTTATCGTATTCGGCGATGTCATAAGGATTTCCGCCTTGCAATGCCTGTCGTTTTGCTAAGGCTTGCGCTTGTAAAGCCTGCCTTTTTTGCGCTTCCTGCTCAAGCAGCGCTTGATACATCGCTTGTTCTCTTGCGGTCTGCTCTTGTGCAATTTGCCGTTGATACTCCATATTTTGCGCAGTCTGTTTGCCGCTTAAAAATCCGCCGGCGATCGCATTTGCAAGTCCCCAGCTGTTTGGAATATTTGCGCCGTCGTTGAATCTGCTTACAGCCGTTGAATAATCGTATTTAGGCGCTGCGACGGCTGCTCTTTGGCTGTTTGCAAGCAATGCGTTGATAAGAGCTTCATTGCTTACATTGTCTGCTGCCGGCGCAGAGTTATTTTTAGAAGGTTGGCCGCTTATCTGATTTTTAATTATCGACTCTATCAATGCTTGCTCTGCGGAATTGTTTTGCCGCGTCGTTGCCTCAGTCGGTAAATCCTTGCCAAGCTCCGAACCTAATACATTGCCTTTTGGAGTATAATTCCTTAAAGCGTTTGCCAAAACTTCGGTTGATAAAGGTTGTTTTGCGCTTGTTCCTTTAAGCTTATTGTTGATAATGCTTTGAGTTAATGCGTCCATGTTTTTACCTCGCTAATATAAAGATAACGAACCGCCCAAACCATAACTTCCATAACCGTAAGAATTGTTTATAGGATTTTGACAAGGCGCATCAAGCCTTGCGACATCATTAGGCTTAAGTATTATAACAAGAAGCCCGGCGACAGCCGCAGTTTTATTTGGACAATATCAAAGACGTTCCACCTATGAAGAAATGATAGAGGGCGGAATGTCGCCATTTAGGGCAAATGTAGTTTCTACGGTTGCCGGAATAACAGAAGCGACGCTTGAAGGGCTTGGAATAACAGCAATGTTTAAAGGCATGAAGAATAGAGGAGCTGCGTATAAGCTTATAAGTTATCTTACGGAGCCGGCACAAGAGGGCGCGCAAACATTGGCGGAATCCGCCATAATGAATATTTTTGGCGGAAGAAACGAAAGTTTAAAAGATATTATTGTAAATACCGCATATTCAGCTTTACTTGGATTAATTATAGGCGCGCCGTTTGCCACTATCGGAAATATCAGTTTTTCGCAGCAAAGTAAAGAATTGCAGAAATACGGAATAGACAAAGAAACAGCCGACACAATTGTAGAAAAAGCAATAGACGCCGGCACAAGATTATCCGACGAGGCTGTGAAAGTTTTAAAAAATCAACAATCGCCCTTAACGTACAAAGACGGCGACGTTGCAGCCGCAAAAGAAGAGCTTGAGAAACTGATAAACGAAAGCCCGAAACTTACGCCGCAGAACAGAAAGGAATTAAATGATATTAAAAAAACTATTTATAGCGACGCTGTCAATGAAGGCTTAAGCAACGAAGAAGCCGAAATGATTTCCGTCGTAATGAATGCGCGGGCATTAAATGCTCTTAATATGACAGGCGTTAGTCCGCAGGAATGGTATCAGACGCATAAGCTTAAGATTGTTAATGAAGCTGAGAATGCGGCAGGGAAGGGGCAAGATTCTTTTAATCAGGCGGCGATGTATAGAAAGCCCGTTGAAAATATTGTTGAGGCTAAAAATTATGCTTTAAAACATAGAGACGATATGCAAGGACAGAAACCCAAAGACAAGCCTTCTTTTGAGTTGAGTTTGCCAAGCGGGACAAAAATTGAATTAGCCGGAAGCAATATTTTTCATATTGAAGATTGGCACAAAATGACGGATACAGAAATGCAAGATATGTTTGACAGTATTGAAAATATTAAAGAGGCGTACGATACAGAGCAGACAGGCTCTAACGGCGGCAAAACTGTAATTTTAAAGACGGACACAAAAGGCAGACAAGCAAGGATTGTTTTGGAATATATGCCCAACGGGCGCATATTTTTAACAACAATGGCTTTTGCTGAAGATAAAGAATTTAATCATTTTTTAAAACACAATAGCCCTAATGCAGTATCAATAAATAAAAATGCCCAAGGTCTTCCCGGAATGCCTAATGCCAAACAGCAGGCAGGCGTCCCTTCCGGCACGGAACCCTTGAGCGTTAACAGTATAAAACAAAGTTTGGGGATTGTCAACAATTATCAAAGCGTCGAGGGAAACACAGAAGCTGAGCTTGCCGAAGTTCAGAGGCAGTATGACGAGGTTGTGGAAAAATATACGATAAAGGAGCAAGATAATGCGCAACTCGGAAACAATGCAGAAAGTAATGGTAACATTGGCGCTAATAGTGTGGACAGTGGCGATAAAGCTTATGATAGTACTCTTAGAATGGCTGATAGATGGCTGAAAGCTCCTAACGGGAAACCTACAAACTTGACGGAACGTCAATGGGTTATGGTGAGGACTCCGGCATTTAAAAAGTGGTTTGGGGATTGGGAAAATAATCCTGAAAGCGCTTCTAAGGTTGTTGATTCTAACGGCGAACCTTTGGTAGTTTATAGAGGGCAAGAGGGCGACATCAATGACATAGATTACGCTAAACGCGACACTAAAGGAAACTTGGGCGCAGGGGTGTATTTTTTTGATAATAAAGAAAGCGCAGACAG
>JAISRM010000129.1 GCA_031273645.1 Endomicrobium sp. | reverse complement strand
CTGTTTTGTTTGTGTCTGTCATTCCCATGAAAATGGGAATCCATGTTTAATATTAATATAGTTTCTAACATTATTTCTTTTCAGACTGCGTCTGTTTTTATAAAACAGCCGAAGGCTGTAAAAAGAATTTTTAGTAAACGTGGATTCCCGCTTTCGCGAGAATGACAAACCGGCGGGGACAAACGGACGGACGAAACGGCTGGGAATGACAAAACAAACAATTCCCACCCGATAAAGACACTTGGGCGCAGGCTGCTTAGGAATAACGAATATTAAAAACACAGGCGCAGCCTGTACGTCAAATAGAAACATATTTTATGTTATTACTTCAAAGGGAAAATTATGATATTTAAAAGCATTTTAAAAAATATAATTGTTTTGAGCATGTCTATCGTTTTATTTTCAGAATATGCCGTTTTTGGCGCGCAGGAATTTACCGTCGAAGAGATAACCGTAATTGCTTCTCCGCTGGAATCTCCTTTAGAAATTGCGTTAGATCCCAAAAAGCCCAAACAGCCTGTTCCCGCCGCTGATGCCGCCGACTATTTAAAGAGCGTGCCGGGTTTTTCGGCTGTGCGTTCGGGCGGGGCAAACGGCGACAGCGTTTTTAGAGGGATGTTCGGTTCCCGCATTAACATTTTAACTGACGGCGGAAATATTTTGGGCGGCTGCGCTAACAGAATGGATTCCCCGTCGTCATATATATCGCCGGAATCTTATGACAGCGTCAGCGTAATCAAAGGTCCGCAAACTGTTCTTTGGGGAGGCGGAGCGTCAGCGGCGACAATCAGGTTTGAAAGGCTTCCCGAAAATTTTACTAAAGACGATAAACCTTTCAGAATAAAAATAAGCGCGCTCGGCGGTTCTTTTAGCCGCATAGGTTCGGCTATCGACGCTGCTGCGGGAAATGAAAAACTTTATTTCAGGGTTACGGGAAATTACGATAAGTCGTCGGATTACAAAGACGGAAACGGAAAAATTATCCCTTCAAAATGGGAAAAGTGGAATACCGACGCGTTTTTCGGCTGGACGCCGTCTGCCGATACTCTTGTTGAAATCGGCGCTGGAACGGGCGACGGTTATGCCCGCTACGGCGCGCGAGCTATGGACGCAAGCCAGTTTAAAAGAGAAAGCGTCAACGCTAAATTTGAAAAAAAGAATATAGGCGAAATTTTAGATAAATTTGAGTTTAAAGTTTTTTACAATTATTCCGATCACATTATGGACAATTACTCTTTAAGAACTCCTTCGGGCATGATGGCAATGCCTATGCTTAGCAATCCTTCCCGCGCTGTTTACGGCGGCAGAGCGGCGTTTACGCTTAATATCGGCCAATCAAACGTTTTGACAAGCGGCGCTGAAATACAGTTTGACGAACACAAATTGAGAACGGATAAAAATAAATCTTTCGTCAAAGATATCGGCTACGATAAATACGCGCTTTTTTCAGAATTGACGACGAATTTAGACGAGTTAAACAAAATTGTGTCGGGAATACGTTTTGATTTGACTAACAGCCATGATTTCCGTTCAGGCAGCGTTACAGACGGCAAAACGAAAAGCGCGTTTCTCCCGAGCGCTTTTGCGCGTTTTGAAAAAACTATCGCAGACACGCCTTTTTTGTGGTATGCGGGGCTTGGTCATACGCAGCGTTTTCCGGATTATTGGGAGCTTAGCCAGACAAAAATAAAAGACAGTTCTAAAATTGCTTTTGAGGGATTAAACCCTGAAAAAACAACGCAGATTGACGCCGGCTTGCAATATAAAACGGATAAATTCGGATTGTGGACGTCTGCATATGCGGGCATAATAAAAGATTATATTCTTTTTAATTATACGACGATGATGACGGCAAATAAATCCGTGCAGAATATTGACGCTGAAATTTTCGGTGCAGAAATCGGCGCGGAGTGCGTTTTTACTCAGCATTTAAAACTTGATTCAAGTTTAGCTTATGCTTTCGGTCAAAATTCAAGCGATAACCGCCCTTTGCCTCAGATACCTCCTTTAGAGGCGAGATTTGGTTTAAATTATGAAATGAAAAAATGGAACGCCGGACTGTTGTGGCGCATTGCCGCCGGACAAGACAGAATAGCCGCTAATCAGGGCAATGTTGCGGGCAAAGATTTTTCCGAAAGCAAGGCTTTCAATGTTTTGTCTTTAAATGCCGCTTTTGCCGTTTTGCATAATGTTAAACTGAGCGCGGGGATAGACAACATTTTAGATACCGCTTACTATGAATATCTCAATATGGCCGGAGACGCCGGTTTTGGTTTTTCTGCAAACGAACAAATTAATGAACCGGGAAGAACGGTTTGGGTAAAAATCAATGTTGATTTTTAAAAAAAATCCGGTAATACCGGGCATTATAAAATTTTTTTTGATTTCAGTTGCCGCGCATGCCATTGCTTTCGGCGCGCTTTTTCCGGGCGGACATAAATCTTCTTCCGCTTTAAGCGCAGCCGTTCAACAGCCGATAGAAGTATCTTTGATACAAGAAAATGCCGTCTCTAAAGAAAAAGATATGCAATGCGATGCCGTTTATGAAAATCCTGAAAAAATTGTAAAACCCGATGTAAAAACTCAAGAAAAATTAAATGCTGCTGAGGAAATACAAAATAAAGATCTTGTCGCAATGCGCGAAAAAATGCAGCAACAATCTGCAGCCGGTCCCGAAAGTTCGCAAGAAATGGATTGCTGCAAACCCGGAGCGCGTTCCGGCGGTATTTCTGCGCAGCAATACAATGCAGACGCCCAAGGTTTAAAAATAACGCGCGCGCCTAAACCTTTTTATCCTCAGGAATCAAGAAAAAACAAAGAGCGCGGACAAGTTATAGTGGCGGTATCCGTGCTT
>JAISRM010000128.1 GCA_031273645.1 Endomicrobium sp. | reverse complement strand
CTGTTTTGTTTGTGTCTGTCATTCCCATGAAAATGGGAATCCATGTTTAATATTAATATAGTTTCTAACATTATTTCTTTTCAGACTGCGTCTGTTTTTATAAAACAGCCGAAGGCTGTCTGAGCCGAAAGTTTTTATGTGGGTTGATTTTAATATTTAAGAATTAAAAATGAAGAAAAAGTTTAATTTTTTCATGGTTAATTTAGTTTTTATAAAGGGGAATTTGAAAAATGCCAGAGCAAAATGCAAAAATTGATTTTAAATCTTCGGTCGTAAACATCGCCCCGACTTCGATAACGATAGACGTTGAAGTTCCCGCCGAATCGGTCAACAAGGAAATAGACAACGCTTTTGGAATTATCCAAAAGCAGACCCGCCTTAACGGGTTTAGGCAGGGCAAAGCTCCTCTTAGCATAATAAAAGAAAAATTTTTGGAAGAAGCAAAAAACAGAGCCGTTGAAAACGTAATAAAAGGAACTATTCTTAACGCTTTAGGAAAAGAAAAGTTTTCTCCGATAGATTTTCCGATAGTCGATGAATTTGATTATCAAACGGGAGAGATTTTAAAATACCGTTTTACCGCAGAGCGTCATCCGAAAGTTGAAGTTAAAGATTATAAGGAAATACCGGTAAAAAAAGAGATATTTAAAGTTACAGACGCCAGCCTTGCCCAAAGCTTAAACGCTTTAAGAGAAACTAACGCAAATCTGGTTCCTTCCAAAACGGGCGTCGTTACTTCAAAAAGTTTTGTATCGGTAGATTACGAAGCTTTTGACGCCGACGGCAAACCGCTGCCGGAAATTTCTGCAAAAAACCATATGCTCGATCTTAGTTCGCAAAACACGGTTAGCGGATTTCAAAAAGATTTGGAAGGCGCAAAAATCGGAGAGGAAAAAGACGTAAAAGTAAGCTATCCCAAAGATTATCCAAACAAGAACCTCGCCGGACAAAACATAACTTTTAAAACTAAAATAAATGAAATAAAAGAAAAAGAGCTTCCGGAACTTAACGACGATTTTGCAAAAGATCTCGGCGTAGAAAACCTTGAAGAGTTAAAAGTTAAAGTAAAAGAGTCGATAGAAGACGAAGAAAAGCGCCGTCAGGATAACGATATAGAAAAGCAGATAATTGAATATCTTGTTGAAAAAAACGCGTTTGAAGTGCCGCAAAGTCTTGTCGAGCAGCAGCAGAAGTCTCTTATTGAGAAAATGAAAGATTATCTCTTAAGGCAGGGCGCTTCGCAGGAGTACATAGAAAAACAGACTGAACTTGGCAAAAACGGATTCAACAAAGAAGCCGAAAAAAACGTCAGACTTTCCTATATTTTAAACGCCGTATATGTCAATGAAAATCTTGCCGTTACCGATTCCGACATAGAAGCGGAAAAAAACAGAATGACGGCGGCAAATCCCGAAAGGGCGCAAGCCGTTGAAAAATATTTTGCCGAGAGAAAAGAAAATATAATTCTTTCAATAAAAGAAACTAAGCTTTTTAAATTTCTTTTAGACAATGCGAAAATAACCGAAGAAATAAAAGATATGCCGCTTAAAGAAATTAAAAATGAAAATTAATATCCGCAAGCTGTCGGGTATTGGCGGTCAACTGATTTTTTAAACACAGACTGCAGACTTCGTCTGACAGAATTTTTTAGCAAACGTGCAATTCCCGCTTTCGCGGGACAGGCTTCGCTTGTTTTATGGAACGCAGACCGCGTCTGTTTTGTTTGTGTCTGTCATTGCCATGAAAATGGGAATAGCCGTCGCCGTCATTCCCGTGAAAACGGGAATCCATTTTTAATATTAATACAGTTTTTGACATTATTTTTTTTCAGACTGCGTCTGTTTTTATGTGGATCGATGATAAACTAAAAGATATTTTTAGACGACAGACTTTGTTTTGTTTGTGTCTGTCATTCCGTGAAAATGAGAATAGCCGTCGCCGTCATTCCCGTGAAAACGGGAATCCATTTTTAATATTAATACAGTTTTTGACATTATTTCTTTTCCCGAAAGTATTAATGTTCTTTTATTCCCAAGCAGCATACACTCGAGTGTTTCTATAGGGAAACTATCATTTTTTCAAGGTTTGTCATTCCCATGAAAATGGGAATCCATGTTTAATATTAATATAGTTTCTAACATTATTTTTTTTAAAAATGCGATGTAAACAGACTTAGTCTAACAGTTTAAAATTTGCGCGCGGCGCATTGGTTTTTAATTACAGTTTGTCGGGGGTAAAATGCCTTCTTTAATACCTACAGTTATAGAAAGATGGAGTCAGGGTTCTGCCGTAACTTACGATTTATATTCGCGGCTGCTGAGGGATAGGATAATTTTTGTCGGCGGATACGACGGAGCTATAGCCACCGATTCTGCAAATATACTTATAGCCCAGCTTTTATATCTTGATTCCGAAGATCCCGGAAAAGATATAAGCCTTTATATTAATTCTCCGGGCGGAATGGTTACCGCAGGTTTAGCCGTTTACGATACTATGCAATTTATAAAAAGCCCTATAACGACTATATGCATGGGAATGGCGATGTCTTTTGGCGCGGTCTTGCTTGCTGCCGGCGCAAAAGGAAAAAGATACGCGCTGCCTCATTCAAGAATAATGGTACATCAGCCTTTAATACACGGCGGGGGATTGTCTGGAACCGTTTCCGATATTGACATTGAAACTAAAGAGCTTGTTTCAACAAAACGCAAACTTTCAGAAATTATAGCAAAGCATACGGCAAGGTCATTAGAGCAGGTTTTAAAAGATACCGACAGAAATTATTATATGTCTGCGCATGAAGCAAAAGAGTACGGAATTATAGACGAAGTTATAGAAAGCCTGAAATAACTTTTAAATTTTTTAAACGGATCAATAAATGGACAATAATCATTTTTACGAACAAAAATGCATGTTTTGCAAAAAAAACCGGCCGGATAAGCTCGTCGGGGGAAACGGCGTTTATATATGCGAAGACTGCGCTAAAAGTTCGCTGGCGATTTTTGCTTCCATGAATAAAAAAGAGACCGCCGAGCCGGAATTTAAAGTTCCTAAACCCAGCCAAATAAAGAAATTTCTCGACGATTACGTTATAGGCCAAGAACATGCGAAAAAAACTTTGTCCGTCGCTGTGTATAATCATTATAAAAGAATAATGCATTGCGCAAAAAACGCCGGCGACGTTGAATTGCAGAAATCAAATATTTTAATTATAGGTCCGACAGGCACGGGAAAAACCCTTCTTGCCCAGACTTTGGCAAGAATCTTAAACGTTCCGTTTGCAATTTCAGACGCCACTACTTTAACCGAAGCCGGTTATGTCGGCGAAGACGTTGAAAACATTCTCTTAAGGCTTTTGCAAAACGCCGATTTTGACGTTAAGAAAGCCGAAAGGGGAATAATTTACGTCGATGAAATAGATAAAATATCAAGAAAATCCGACACTCCTTCCATTACAAGAGACGTTTCCGGAGAGGGCGTTCAGCAGGCTCTTTTAAAAATTCTTGAAGGCACTATTGCAAGCGTGCCGCCGCAGGGAGGCAGAAAACATCCCCAGCAGGAATATATAAAAATAGATACGACAAATATTCTTTTTATATGCGGCGGAGCTTTCGACGGTCTTGAAAAAATTATTGAAAAGAGATTGTCAAAAAAGACTCTGGGTTTTGTCGCCGACGGTTCCGATAACAGAGACAAATTTAAAAATAAAGATTACGCTTTTTCAAAGGTTGAAAGCGAAGATTTAATAAAGTTCGGGCTGATACCGGAATTTATAGGAAGACTTCCCGTAATATCGTCTTTAAATCATTTGACCGTCGCAGATTTAATTCACATTCTTACGCAGCCTAAAAATGCTCTTGTTAAACAGTATCAAAAAATATTCGAGCTTGAAAACGTCGCTCTTGAATTTGAAGACGACGCATTAAAAATTATCGCCCAAGAAGCCTTAAAAAGAGGCTCCGGAGCAAGAGGCTTAAGATCTATAATCGAGAACGCGCTGATGGACACCATGTTTGATATTCCCGATAACAGCGCAGCGGAAAAATGCATAGTTACGGCCAAATCATTAAGCGGGTCGCAACGGCCGAAGATTGTGTTAAACGGCACAAAGGAGACGGCATGAGCGAATTGGACAGATTAAGCAGCGATAAAAACGAAGCCCCTAAAATTCCGGACACATTGCCTCTTTTGCCTGTAAGAGACATAATACTTTATCCGGCGATGGTCTTGCCTCTTGCGGTGGGAAGGGAAAAATCCGTTAAAGCTTTGGAAGAAGCCATGTCAACAAACAGGCTTATTTTTGTCGTAACGCAGAAAAATATTCAGGTTGAAGATCCTTCTCCCGACGACAT
>JAISRM010000095.1 GCA_031273645.1 Endomicrobium sp. | reverse complement strand
AAGCAAGCTGCATTTTCTTTTCGGCGTCGGCTCTGGCTTCTCCTTCAAGCTGAATTCCGGTAGCTTCTTTTGTTTTTGCGACGAGCTTTCCTTCAGCTTCAAGCTCAAGCTGCCTTTTTACGCCTTCGGCGTTAAGAGCCAAAGATTCTTTATTTGCCTGCGAACTTATTATAGTGATTTGTTTTTCCTCTTCGGCTTTAACTATGTTTGCCTCTTTTTTGATATTTGCAAGCTGAACCTGATTGACTTTTTCAACCGCCATCATTTTTTCGGCCGTAGTTCTTGCCTGCTCCTGAACTTCCTGCTTTGCTTTTTCGTCGGCTATTCCGACTTCCCTTGTAACCTGCGCTTTTCTCTGTCCTACTTCCTGATTTGCCTGCTCTTTTTTTAACGCCACTTCTTTGTTGGCTTCAATTTCTGCTTCCTGCGCCCTTCTCATATTTTCGGCGACTTCCGTTCTTGATTCCATTTCTATCTTCGATTTCTTTTTATTCATTATATCCGAAATAACTTTCCCGTCTTTTGTGTCGCGAATATCCATCAGCTCTATGTTTTTGACCGGAACAACGCCCCACGCCTTAAGCTGTTCCTGAACTTCTTTGGTGAACAATTCTCCGTAAGTGCTTCTCTCAGACATTATGTCTTGAAGGTTAGACTTTGCAAGCAAACTTCTTACGACGCCTCTGGTTATATCGGTAAGCTGCACTAAAAGATCCTGAAAAGTAGCTATTCTGTTTGCGGCTATATTTGAATCTTCAATTCTGTAAAAAGCTTTTACGTCTATTTCAAACGGAAGCCTTTCTTGATCGTATGCTTCGTAATTAGTCAAATCTATTTCAAAAACCGAAGTCGGCAAAGTAAGAGTGGTGATGCCTATTATGGGTATCCACGACGGAAATTTATAATAACTGTTGCCGTTTCCGGAATCTTTTCCATACGATTTTGTGTGCGAACGCTTTTGAACTATGTCAACTATATTAGTAGGCACAACTCTTCTTAAACTTAAAACCCATTTAATAAATACTAAGAACACAATAAAAAAAACAACTCCGCCCAACAGCAGAAAAACCATAGCCGCTTCATTATGTATCAGCGATTCATACATTGCCCGCCCCCCTCACAGAAATTTGTTTTGATCTAAGATATTTTTTTACTTCTTTTATTGTCAGCTGTCCGTAATGAAAAAGAGAAGCCGCTAAAACCGCCGAAGCTCCGGCATAACAAGCCTGAGCAAAATGATCAACGGTTCCCGCTCCTCCGGAAGCTATTACGGGAACGCTTACGGATTTGGAAACCTCTTTTAATAATTCAATGTCATATCCGTCTTTAGTTCCGTCTTTGTCCATGCTTGTAAGAAGAATTTCGCCGGCTCCTAAAGAAACGGCTTTTTTAGCCCACTCAACGGCGTCTGTTTGCGTATCTATTCTTCCTCCGTGCACAAAAACCGTCCATTTGCTTTGCGCCGTTTTTTTAGCGTCTATTGCGACTACTATGCACTGCGCGCCAAACCTTTGGCTTGCCTGACGTATAATTTCAGGATCTTTGACCGCCGCCGAATTTAAAGAAACTTTATCGGCTCCTGCGTTTAAAATATTTCTTATATCTTCAACGGTTCTTATTCCGCCGCCTACCGTAAGAGGTATAAAAACCTGTTCGGACGTTTTTTTAACCAAATCGGCTATCGTATCTCTTCCTTCGTGAGACGCCGTAATGTCGAGAAAAACAACTTCGTCGGCGCCTTCGGCATTATATCTTTTTGCCACTTCAACGGGGTCTCCGGCGTCTTGTAAATTTATAAAATTCGTGCCTTTAACTACGCGCCCTTTATTAACGTCAAGACAGGGTATGACTCTTACGCCTAACATTATTTATTCCCCGATATAAAATTTTTCGGATACGGCGTTTTAACCTTGCATTTTTTTAATAGCTTCTTCAAGTTTAAAATCGTCGGTATAAAGCGCGCTGCCGACTATGGCGGCAAAAACTCCGTCTTTTTCATATTCTTTAAGTTTAATCAAATCGTCTATAGTTTTTATTCCGCCTGAGGCTATTATTCTCATTTTTGTTTTTGAGAGTTCTTTTAAACCCGAAAAATCCGGACCTGTAAGCATGCCGTCGCGCGATATATCGGTGTATAAAAGTTCTCTGACGCCGTTTTCTTTTAACTTTTCGGCAAGCGTTAAAACGTCGATATGGGTTATGTCTTTCCAGCCGCTTATGGCAACTTTGCCGTCTTTGGCGTCAACTGCGGCTATTATTTTATCCTGACCGTATTTGTCCACAGCTTTTCTGACGACTTCGGGATTATATACGGAGACCGTCCCCAAAATAACGTAGGAAGCGCCTATTTCAAAAAGCTCGTTGACATCTTCAATAGTTCTTATCCCGCCGCCCACTTCAACCTCTGCGTCAACGCTTGCGCATATATTTTTTATTATTTCTCTGTTGCTGCCCACTCCGTTAAACGCGCCGTCCAAATCTACTACGTGTAATCTGCGCGCGCCTTTTGCTTTCCACAATTTTGCCATAAAAACGGGATCGGTAGAATGAATTGTTTCCGCGTCAATTTTACCCTGCTTTAACCTTACCGAATTTCCGCCTCTTATGTCTATCGCCGGTATTACTATCATTTTTTTCTTCCTTTTATTTTAACTCTGCGGCAAACGCAGATTTTTCAAAGCGCTTCTTTTATAAAATTAGTTAAAACAGCAAGCCCTTTATCGCCGCTTTTTTCAGGATGAAACTGGCTTCCCCAAACATTTTCAAAAGCGATTGAAGAACAAAAATCGCCGCCGTAATCGCAGACGCTTGAAGATTTTGAAACGTCTTGCGTCAAAGCGTAATAAGAATGAACAAAATAAAAACTTTCGCCGTCTTCTATTCCTTTAAACATTTTGCGCGCATAAATGTTTTCGGCTGTCTTTACCGTATTCCAGCCCATATGCGGAATTTTTAAACTTTTATCTTTTAAATCAAATTTCTTTACTTCCCCTTTTATCAAATCCAGCCCTTCGTGTTCTCCGTTTTCAAACCCCTTTGTAAAAAAGAGCTGAAAGCCCAGACATATTCCGTAAAGCATTTTTCCGGATTTAACGTAATTTTTTACGGCTTCGTCAAAACCGCTTATTTTTAAAAATTCGGCCGCAGGCCCGAAAGATCCTACGCCGGGAAGAATTGCTGCGCCATAACCCGAAAGAGCTTCGGGCTTATTTACAGTTTCCGCCTGCGCTTTGCAAAAATTGAGAGCCTTTAAAACGCTTTCAATATTTCCAAACCCGTAATCTATGACCGCTATTTTTTTTGACATTTTAAAACGGATACCCCGGTGAATTTTGTATTTTAGCCTTTTATGAAAAAAGGGCTTAAAGAACGCCCTTTGTAGAAGGAACGGATTTTCTGTCTTTTGAAAATGAAACGGCCTGTTTTAAAGCTCTTGCAAAACCTTTAAACATGGATTCTGCAATGTGATGATTATTTCTTCCCTTTATCATTTTTATATGCAAATTCATTGCCGCATTGCAGGCAAGAGCGTAAAAAAATTCCTGAATTAAATCGTAATTAAAGCCTGTCTTTTGAAATTTTATATCGGCTTCGTAACTTAAATAAAATCTCCCCGAAAAATCTAAGGCGACATAGCACAAAGCTTCGTCCATAGGAAGCAAAAAATTGCCGTATCTTGAAATTCCTTTTTTATCTCCAAGCGCCTCTTTCAGCGCAGAGCCGACAACGATTCCGATATCTTCAACCAAATGATGATCGTCGATATGCGTGTCGCCTTTTGCCGTTATTTTTAACGATATGCCGGCATGCGCGCCAAACAGGGAAAGCATATGATCCATAAAAGCTATGGTCGTTGAAATTTCGGGTTTTCCGCTTTTGTCAAGGTTGAGATTTACGGCTATATCGGTTTCGTTGGTTTTGCGTTTGACCGACGCTTTTCTTTGTTTCATAAAGCCTCTGATTTTAATGCCGAAATGCGTTTAAACTAATTGAGCGGCTTGTTTTTTACGGCTTGTCCAAGCCCGAGCCTGTCAACTTCCATAATCCTTAAAGCGTGCTCAAGCTTATCTATAAGCTCAAGATCGTCTTCGCTGTATTCATAATTTATTTCGGATTTCTCAGACGAAATATCGGCAGTCCTGTTAATTAAAAACAAAATATATTCTACTTCTCTCTGCGATAAGTTTATTTTCATTTAATGCTCCTTTCCTGCGCGGATTTCTTATGGTACGTCATGCCTTCGGCCTGCGCAAAGCCAGCTATATCGCTATACGATTGTTTGTATTTTTTATCTAACTCCACATAAGTTGTTCTTTTTAAAAATGTCATTGAAGACAATCCGCTTGAAAATTTTGCCGAAGCGTTTGTAGGCAAAACGTGCGAAGGTCCCGCCCAATAATCCCCCGCCGACGTAGGAGTTTGATAACCGGCAAAAACCGCGCCGGCATTTTTTACGCCCCGTAAAAGTTTTGAAAAGTTCTTAACAAGCAGTTCAAGATGTTCCGGAGCTATCGCGTTTGATTTTTCAACGCCTTTATCAAGAGAACAATGTTCTATCGTAATTTGTTTAAAAGCTTCTTTGGGAATGAGCTTTACAATTTTTGCTATTTTTCTTTTACATTCGCAAAACAGATAGGCTTTTGCCATCGGGTCGTGTTCAACCTGAGCCATAATATCTGCTGCGGCATACTTTTCGGGAACTCCTTTGTCGGCTATTATAGCAACTTCGCTGGGGCCGGCAAGAGCGTCTATTCCCACCTGTCCGAAAACTTGTCTTTTGGCTTCGTTTACATAAGCGTTGCCCGGACCTACTATCATATCAACTTTTTTAACAGTATCGGTTCCGTAAGCAAGAGCCGCTACGGCGGCAATTCCGCCTACGCAGTAAATTTCGTTTACTCCGCAGAGTTTTGCCGCAAACAAAACTTCGTCGCTCATATTTTTTGGCGGAGTAACCATAACTATTCTTTTTACGCCTGCGGCTTTAGCGGGAAGCGCCGTCATTATTACTGTTGAAGGGTAGGGAAAGCGCCCTCCGGGAACATATATGCCCGCAGAAGACACCGGAGAATAAAACTGTCCGGCGGTAACGCCTTTTGATTTGAATTTCCACGATTTTTTAATTTGGGAAAGCTCGTATTTGTGAAAAGCCAAAACGTTCTTATAGGAAGCTTCGGCTGACCTCTTAAAAGCAATATCAACGCGCTTTGACGCATCGTCAACTGCTTTTTGAGACATTTTATATCCGTTTTTTGATAAATCTACGCCGTCAAATTTTTTAAGATATTTCAAAACGGATCTATCGCCGTTTTGCCTTATATCTTCAATTATTGCGCAAACGTAATCTGTTATTTTAAGTTTATCCATTCCAGAAATTATACATAAATCGCACATTTTTCACAAATAGCAGACTTCGTCTGTTTTTATGTGAGTTGGCAGCCAATCTAACGCAGGCTGCCTTAAACAGAAACTTTTTTATTATATTTACAGTAAAGAGTCTTTTCTATTTCTTCAAGAGAACGGCCTCTTGTTTCAAAAACTTTGTATTTTATGAATATTATTGAAAAAACGGCCATTAACGCATAAATTAAAAAAAGCGGCGTTCCTATTTTTTCTAAAAGAGACGGAAACAATAGAGCGACCGCAAGATTGGCGCTCCAATTTGCAACGCTGCTTAAACCAACGCCTATGCCTCTTACTTTCATAGGAAAAACTTCGCCTATCATTATCCACATTATCGGTCCCCATGTGGCGGCAAAAAAGAAAATATAAAGTCCTGCGGCAAAAACCGGCGCATAATTTAAAACCGGCATAAAACCCGAAAGTTTAGGCATAGCCCAAATCATTACAAGCGAAAAAATCATTCCCGCGCTTCCTATTGTAAGCAATGTTCTGCGGTTAATTTTATCCATAATAAAAAGAGCCGCTATCGTAACTAAAACATTTAAAGCGCCAATGCCTACCGTGCTTAAAATTGCAGATTCCTTACTAAGCCCTATGCTTTCAAATATTGTAGGAGCATAATAAATTACCGTATTGCACCCTATTATCTGTTGAAACACGGCAAGACCTATGCCTATTATCAGCGCCGGTCTTACCCATTTATGAAAAAGCTCGCCGTAACCGCCGCTTTCTTTTAAATTATTTTCTTGTATTTCGTTGATTTCTGTTTCAACTTCGGATTCTTCTCTTAAACTGCGCAGAATTTTTTTTGCTTCTTCTTGCCTGCCTTTGCCTATAAGCCATCTCGGGCTTTCGGGAAGAAAGATTGTGCCTAAAAATAATATTACGGCCGGCGCGGCAGCAAATCCGAGCATTATTCTCCAGCCGTTGACAGAATGCGTAAAAATCATATTGATTATATACGCCGATAAAATGCCCACTGTAATAAGCAGCTGGTTTAGAGTGGCTAAAGCTCCCCTTGATTTTGCAGGAGCCATTTCCGAAAGATATAAAGGCACCAAAGCCGACGCGCCGCCTACGGCTGTTCCCAAAATTATTCTTGAAATTATAAGCAGCGCGGCGTTTGGCGCAAAAGCCGACGCCAAAGATGCAAAACAAAATATGAAAGCCGAAACCAGAACCATTTTTTTGCGGCCGTATTTATCAGACAAAGAACTTATAAGAACCGCGCCTATTATAGCTCCCATTAAAATTGAGCTTACCACAACTCCCTGTTGAAAAGCCGAAAGCATCATATCGGTTTTAATAAATAAAATAGCTCCGGAAATTACTCCCGTGTCATAGCCGAATAATAATCCTCCAAGCGCGCCGAAAAAAAACACAAAAGCTTTGCCGAGTTTTTTCATAAAATCCTCCTTTTTGAAAACTCTTTACACTTTTGCAAACTCTTTGCATTTTTAGAAAACTTTTTTCCCTAAAGCGCCGCAATAAACCTGCGCAAAACAATCTGCGCAATATAAGCGGTTAACTGATTTGTTACAGACTTCGTCTGACAGAATTTTTTAGCAAACGTGGATTCCCGCTTTCGCGGGAATGACAACACAGACGAAGTCTGTCACAGCCGATAGAGACACTCGAGTGCAGGCTGCTAAGGAATAAAGAATATTAAAAACGCGGGAATGACAAAACACAGACAGCGTCTGTTTTATCAATCGTTTTCTCAAGGTCTGTTTCTGTTTGTGCCTGTCATTCCCATGAAAATGGGAATGGCCGTCGCTGTCATTCCCATGAAAATGGGAATCCATGTTTAATATTAATATAGCTTCTAACATTATTTCTTTATTCTTTTTAAAAACGAGATGTAAAAATATTTTTTTAG
>JAISRM010000086.1 GCA_031273645.1 Endomicrobium sp. | reverse complement strand
AAGCCGCAAAAGATAGTCTTTTGATATTTTAGCAAATTCCAAATAAACACATTCTTTCGTTATTTGCGCTTTTTTATCGGCTTTGGAAAAAAATTCCAAAAGTTCGCTTTGCGCGCTTGCTATGTATTTGATATGCGATAAAAACCAGTAATCTATTTTTGTTTTATCGTAAACGTACTCGACGGATTTGCCTCTTTTAAAACTTTCATAAACTGCAAACACCCTTAAATTCGTCGGAGAAGAAAGTTCTTTTTCAAGCTCTTCGTCGCTTGAATTTGTAAAAATGCTAACGGTAATTCCGTCTTCGTTTTCATTGACCATTCTTAAGGCTTTCTGTAAAACTTCGCAAAAATTTCTTCCTATGGCCATAACTTCGCCTACCGACTTCATCTGAGTGCCTAAAAATTTTGAAACGCCGGAAAATTTACTTAAATCCCAGCGCGGAACTTTTAAAGTTACATAATCTAAAGACGGCTCGTAAAAAGCCGAAGTAGTTGCGGTAACGGGGTTTTTAAGTTCAAGCAAATCAAAACCTATAACGATTTTTGCGGCGATATAAGCTATGGGGTAGCCCGTCGCTTTGCTTGCCAGCGCCGACGAACGCGAAAGGCGGGCGTTAATTTCTATAACATAAAACCCGTAATCTTTGGGATTTAAAGCGTACTGCACATTGCACTCTCCGACAATCCCGACGTTCTGGGCGATTTTAATCGCCGTATCGCGCATCATATTGTTTTCAATATTATTTATAGTCTGACACGGAGCTATAACTATGGAATCGCCCGTATGAATTCCCATAGGGTCAAAATTTTCCATGTTGCAGATAGTTATGCAGTTGCCGCTTTTATCGCGCATTACTTCGTATTCAATTTCTTTCCAGCCGTGAAGAGATTTTTCAATGAGAACCTGCGGGCACATCATAAGCGCGCTTTGCGTAAGCTTCTTAAGATCCGCCGGAGTTTTTGCAAGCCCCGAGCCAAGCCCGCCAAGAGCAAAAGCAGAACGAGTAATTACGGGATAACCTATGCCTTCGGCGATTTTTAAAGCTTCATCTACTGTTGAAGCCGCATGGCTTTGAGCTATAGGAGCGTTTATTGATTTCATTTTTGCGGCAAACAAGTCGCGATCTTCGCTCATTTCAAGAGCGTCAACCTGCGTTCCCAAAACTTTTACGCCGTATTTTTTAAGAACGCCGGACTTATCTAAAGCTATAACGCAGTTAAGCGAAGTCTGTCCGCCAAAAGACGAAATTATCGCCGCGGGCTTTTCTATTTTTATAACTTTTTCAACCCAAAACGGAGTGATAGGATACAAATAAACTCTTTTATTCGGTCCGGAATTTGTCTGCACCGAAGCTATATTGGGATTAATAATAATAACTTCAAGCCCTTCTTCTTCAAGCGCTTTTACCGCCTGAGAACCGGAATAATCAAATTCGCCCGCCTGCCCTATTGACAAAGCTCCCGACCCAAGCAAAATTACTTTTTGTTTCTTCCCGTTTTTATGAAGCAGAAAATCAAGAATCGGCATTTTTTACCTCGCTTATATTTACATATTATTTAATCTGTTTATTTCTTGTTTGATACTGTCTATAATTTCTGTATTTGCAATTTCTTTTTTACCGACATTGTTGATTGAAAAGATATAAAACACTTTTCCGGCATACTTTTGTTCAAATTGTTCATGCGTTTTAGCCTGAAGGGCGTATTCTTTATGAATCTCAGGTAATTGCAATCCTTTATTTACGGGTTTTATTTGAAGTCCGATATATTTTAGGAGAACATTTTCTTATAGATTCAGAAGTAGCTCCTACATTTCTTTTAAAATTTAGTTGGAAACGATTTGTTGCGCTGTTTAAAACCCACTCTTTAGCCATTATTTTGTCCTAACTGCAAAAATTTATTTTTATATTTATATTCCGTTTCTATGTCCGGCAAAACCATTTTAGCTTTTAATAAATGCGCGTTAATAAAAGTTTTATTTTCTAAATATAGATAAGCCATTAAATTATTGTCTTTGTCATATTTAACCGCATCGTATTTTAAGAAAACTTTTTTTCCTTGAAATTTTTCCGTTAAAAATTTTGTAGCTTGTCCGTTAATTTTTATATCTTGTTTTATGCCAATCAGACGGATTGTTAACCCGTTGCTTAATTTTACAAGTTCAGGCGAAATAATATCTTTGATTGAAAACAGTTTTTCTTTTTTTGTTAAAGAATTCGCATCTATTTTTGATCCGAACTGCATTTTCTTTATATCAATTTTTTTATTTAATCGATGAACGTCTTTAAACTGATAAGGCAATGTTTGTATTTTCTCACTAAAGTCTTGAGCGTGTTTTTGTTTTATTATTGTAATATCCTGACCTGCTTTTTGCTTAATAATTGCAATAAACGCCGAATTTATCTCATAACCTATAGAATTTCTATTTAAACGTTTTGCAGCAAGAGCCGTAGTTCCGCTGCCCATAAACGGATCTAACACTGTTTCTTGCGGAAAAGAAAACATTTTTATCAGCCGTTTTGGAAGTTCTTCAGGAAACATTGCTAAATGTTGGGCTTGTTTTGCGCCGGCAAAATTCCAATGCCCGTTAAAATATTCGTTCCACTCTTTTGTAGTCATTGACGAATTTTTCTTTTGCTCAGCCGTCGGTTTTGGCGCAATTCCTTGTTTTTTAAATAATAAAATATATTCATAATCTAATTTAACAATTCCGTTTCTTGGCGTTGGAAAACTTCCCATAACGCTTGCCCCGCCGGAAGTATTCATAGTAGTAGTTTTTTGCCAGATAATTTTACCCATAAAATCAAAACTCAGCGTTTCGCAAAATCTAATAATTTCAGAATGTATAGGTATTATTTTATACCGGCCATAATAAACTGAACGGGCAAATTGGTCTCCGATATTTATACACAAACGGCAACCGTCATGTAAAACCCTAAAACATTCCTGCCAAACAAGGTTTAGATTGTTTATATAATTTTCATAATCATCGTTAAAACCTATTTGTTTGTCATCGCCATAATCTTTTAACTGCCAATACGGCGGCGATGTAACAATCAGATGAACGCTGTTGTCTTTTAATTCCTGCATATTGCGGCTGTCGCCGCTGATGATTGTATGATTTGTTTCCATTGCGTTTTTTTATCCGACTACAACTTTTGATTTTTCGTATAATTCAGGCAAACAATCCTGCTTCATTCTAAATTTTGTACCGTGATTATGTCCTGTTCTTGCATCAAAATCAACAAGTATATTTCCTTCTTCTATCTGATTTAAAAAGCTTTCAAATTTAAATTTTTGCAACATAAGCACTTTTGTATAATGATAAAATTCATTACCATTTTCTTTTTTCACCTCTGCCTGCGCATAAAAACAATTCAAAAGTTTTGTACCGGCCTTGTTAGACAAATCATCAAAACCCCAATATGGCTGCGGATTAAGCTGCCCAAGACCAACCCGCTTTTTTACCGTCTGCAGCCATTCTTCATGCCTGCTTGAAACGCTATCGCTATTAAATGAAATTAGAACCTTGCGCTCTTTCCTATCAATTTTAACTATAAAACCTCTATCACTTGAAGATTTTCCATGAATGGTTTGCCTAAAACTCATCTCTTCTTTAGAATACTTTTTACCTGATTCTTTATGCTTCCAACCATATTTTAATAATAATAGCTGAGAAACAAATTTTACAGCTCTTGGCGACGGTTCCATATGAAATAGTGTTGTCAGCGCAGTTGTATCTAATCTCTGCGATTTTAATTCCCATTCAGATGCATTGGGAATCGGAAGATTATTCTCTTCTATCCCTAAAAGATCCTCGAGGGTATTTCCAATGCCGCCATTATTGGCTTTTCTGGCATTTGGAATCCAGCCCTTTTCAGAAATTATTTTAAATTCTCGTATTAAATTCTCTTTAGTATATATTTTCATTTTACAATCGTTTGAAAAAGCGGCAGCGGATGAACTTTTGTTATTTCGCTATGTTTTTTATTTCTTTCAATTCGTTTTTCTGCCATTTCGCAATAAATCGGAGAAAGTTCGATGCCTATATAATTTCTATCTAATCCCATCGCCGCAACAGCAGTTGTGCCGCTTCCTATAAACGGATCTAAAACTATTTGCGCGCAAGTCGATGATATTATTCTGTCAATTAACGCTGCCGGAAACGGAGCAGGATGATCATTTTTTAACTCTTGAGTAAATTCCCATACATCTCCATAGGCATTTGCTTTAGAAACAAGCTTAAAATTAGGTTTTGGAATAAAATAAATTACTTCATATGTAGGTAAAAAATATCCGGGATTAAAATTTATCCCGCCTTTACGCCGCCAAATAATAATCTGCCTAACAGGCAAATCTCTTATTATATCGCGCCTATCTTGCATTACTCCATTTTGTACGCGCCACTTATGATTATAAAAAATTGCGCCGTCATTTTTTATAAGTCTATACATTTCTTTAAGACAATTATGCTGCCACTGCGCATATTCGGCATGCGGCATATTATCGTCATAATGGCTATATCCGTTTTGTAATGCGGCTCCGGCCCATTTCCCGCTTGTCGTGCAGGCTTTCATGCCGTTGCCGGTAGAATTTTTAAGATTATACGGAGGAGACGTTATGACTAAATCTAAACATTCATCAGGCATTTGCCTCATAACAGTCAGGCTGTCTCCGCAAATTATTTTATTTAGATATTTTTCTTCAAATGTTTTTTTCATTATTAAATTACTCAAAAAATTTTCACTTGCTTATAAAATTGTAAATATCTATTTCTTTATCAAATCTACAAACTCGTCCATTATCCAGCTGGTGTCGTTGGGGCCGCTTGAGGCTTCGGGGTGAAACTGCACCGAACGCATGGGCTTTGTTTTGTGTTTTAAGCCTTCGACTGAATCGTCGTTGGCGTTTACAAACCATAGATCCCAGCCGTCTTGTATTGATTTCTTTTCCACCGCGTATCTGTGGTTTTGGCTTGACATAAACGCCCTGCGTTCAGGAAGAGAAAACACGGGCTGATTGTGGCTTCTGTGTCCGTGCGGAAGCCTTTTTGTTTTTGCGCCCGACGCCAAAGACAATATTTGATGACCTAAGCATATTCCCAAAACGGGTTTTCCGGAACCTAAAACGTCTTTTCTTACTCTTTCAACTAAGTCGCCCGTATTTTGAGGATCTCCGGGACCGTTTGAAATAAGCCAGCCGTCAACGTTTTCTTTTGAAAAGTCTCTGTCCCATGGGAGCAGATGAACTTCGCACCCTCTTTCTGCAAGCATGCGCGATATATTTAATTTTGCTCCGCAGTCTATAACTGCAACTTTCTTTTTTGCGCCCGCGCCGAAAATTTGCGTTTCTTTCGTCGATACGGACGGCATAAGATTGTATTTTGACGGATCGACGTATTCGTTATCGCCGAACTTCTTTAAAAATTCAAACCTGTTGATTTTTTCTTTCTTTGCTCCTTCGGGAATAATGCGCCCGAAAAGATTGCCGGCATCTCTTATCGTTTGAACAAGATACCTTGTGTCTATTCCGGCAATTCCGGGAACATTATTTTCAACCATCCATTCTTCAAGAGAGATTCCTCCGTCGTGGTGATTGCATCCGTCGTAAATATCGGAAACTATTATGCCCTGCGTTTTTATGGAAGAACTTTCATGACCTTTTGCCGTAAAAAAATCCCCGCCTCTTGAGGCAGGGACGCCGTAATTGCCTATTAAACAGAAACTGAAAACCAAAATTTGCCCCAAATACGACGGATCGGTCATAGCTTCGCTGTAGCCGAGCATTCCGGTATTAAAAACCATTTCTCCGCTTACGCAAACGTCTGCTCCTATAGCCCGCCCTTCAAGC
>JAISRM010000083.1 GCA_031273645.1 Endomicrobium sp. | reverse complement strand
TGCCTATATCAAAGCCTCCTTCGCAGTCCCCGACGCCGGTGCCAAGCGCGGTAAACATCGTGCGTATTTCTTCGTTGGATAAAATTTTAACAAGCTGCGCTTTTTCCACATTCAGCACTTTTCCGCGAAGCGGCAAAATTGCCTGAAACACTCTGTCTCTCCCCTGCTTGGCGGATCCGCCGGCCGAGTTTCCTTCCACAATAAAAAGTTCGCATCTTGTGGCGTCCTTTTCCTGGCAATCGGCAAGTTTGCCGGGCAACCCGCCCGATTCAAGCGCGCCTTTTCGTCTGGTTAAATCTTTTGCTTTCCTTGCGGCTTCGCGCGCAATAGCGGCGCCGATGCATTTATCGCAAATAGCGCGTGCCGTTTTGGGGTTTTCTTCAAAGAATATAGAAAGAGTGTCGCCGACTATGGAGCGCACTATGCCCTCAATTTCGGAATTGCCGAGTTTGGTTTTTGTCTGCCCCTCAAACTGCGGATGCGGAATTTTAACGGATAGCACCGCTGTCAAACCCTCCCGCAAATCATCGCCGGAAATAGAAAGGTCTTTATTTTTAAGCAGTCCGTTATTTTTGATATACTCGTTTACTATTCTTGTAAGAGAAGAGCGAAATCCGCTCAAATGCGTGCCGCCTTCCATAGTATTAATATTATTTACGAAAGAGTAAACGTTTTCCGAATAACTTTCGTTATATTGTATGGCAAAAGAAATATAATTATTGTCAATTTCCTTAGTCAGATATATCGGCTCGGCGTTAATAACGCGTTTATTTGTATTTAAATATTTTACAAACTGCGATATCCCGCCTTCATAAAGAAAAACCTGCGATTTATTTTCTGCGCGCTCGTCGGTGAGCGTTATTTTGACCCCCGCGTTTAAAAAAGCAAGCTCGCGCAGCCTGTTTGCAACGGTATCATAAGAAAACACATTGTCGCCGAAGATTAAACTGTCGGCTTTGAAAGTAACTTTTGTGCCGTGTTCTTTGGACTGCCCGATTACTTTTACTTTTTCCTGCGGAACGCCGCGTTTATATTGCTGGAAATATATTTCCCCTTCCCTTCTGACTTCAACTTCAAGCCATTCCGAAAGTGCGTTAACGCAGGAAACGCCCACGCCGTGCAAACCGCCGGAAACTTTATACGCGCCGGAATCAAATTTGCCGCCCGCGTGCAATACCGTCATAACAACTTCAAGCGCGGATTTGCCTTTAAGTTTAGGATCTTTTACGTTTTTCATCGGGTCAACGGGAATGCCGCGCCCGTCGTCCTGCACCTGGCAAATATTGTCTTCCTTTATCAGCACTTCTATATGCGTGGCATTGCCGGCTAAAATTTCATCCACCGAATTATCAACAACTTCGTAAACCAGATGATGAAGCCCCGTCGCGCCGGTTGAGCCGATATACATAGCCGGGCGTTTTCTTACGGCTTCCAAACCCTCTAAAACCTGAATTTTTGAGGAATCGTAAGATTTACCCAATTCTTCTTCTGACATTGTCATGCTTATTATCTCCTGTCTTAACTTTTAAGATTTTTTCCTTTTGCGTCTTCGTTGAATACTTTTACGGTTTTTTGTGTGCCTTCCAACAGGCATTTTAATAAACTTTCGTCTTTTTTTTGAGCCGCCGCATAAAAAATATTTTTGTATTTTATCCCGCCTTCTTCAAAAGGCATATCCTGTTCGTAATATTGTTTAAAAATATATTTTTTGCTTTCTTCATCATAACTATCTTTACAAATTGCCTCATAATCAGAGTATGTGTACGAACTGAATTTTTGCGGCGCTTCCGGCTCGCTCTCCGTTTGTTCAGGTTTTTCATTGGGTAATTCTTTGCCATTATCAATATTGCCGGCAATATTATCGTTTTGAACAACGGAAGATTGTTCGGGCATTGCATTTGCTGCAGAAATGTTTTTTGCCGCCGCTATTTTTTGCGCGGGATATATAACCGGCGCGGATTTTGCCGCAATAAATTTATTGAATGCATAAACGGCAAATGCGGCCGCGCCCAAGATTAGCACCCAAGTAATTAAATTTATAACAAAACCTTTTGACAATTTTTTCATTTTTTATCTTTTCACTTTCCAAAAACCGGATTTTTTGGAACCCTCCCGCTCTATAACACCAAGAGATTGCAGATATTTAATTATCCGCGCCGCCGACCTGTAGGATACGGCTATTTCCTTTGCTATTTGTTCGTATGTGATTTTAGGCTTTTTAATAATCAAAGATAAAACTTTGGTTTGACTTGCGTCAAAATTTACACTGCCATTTATACTGCCATTTATACTGCCATTTAATCCGCCACTTGCGGTTTCATAACCCTTTGCAAAAGGAAATTCCACCACTAAAAAATTAGGCGTAAAGTTAAAAACGGAAGGTTTATACGCCTTTAAAATTCTATTCATTCCGGAGCCTATTTGTTCAACCAATTCCATATCTCTAAAAATGCGCATAAGCTGCCTGTTGCGCGGCATTGAGCGCCCGGAGAAAAAATCTTCCTTGCTCATTCCGTCTATTAACCCTCCGTAAGAAGTTACGGTAATTCTGTTTGAAAAAATTTCAACCAGCGGAACAGCGCCGGTCGTGTACTCGTTATGAACTACGGCGTTTATTACCGCTTCTCTTATCGCCACTTTGTCAAACAAACTTTTTTCAATACGCTCTTTTGGAGTTATTTTTGTAAAAGTGCGATTTTCCACAGTTATTTTATCAAGCAGACGTTTTGCCGCTTTTATAAGACAACAATAGCCGTATTCTTCGTTTTCTATCAAATCAACTTTGTCTTCGCCGGAATATTTTGCAATCTTTATTGAAACGCCGTTTTCGTCCGCCAATAAATAAGAAAGCAAATTATCTTTGCCTTCCGGCGTTAAGAATTCTAAATTAGTTTTGAAATGGCTGTTAAGTTTTAGCCCTTTTTCTTCGTAAAAAATTTTAAGTTGTTCAAAAGTCAGCTCGCGACGCGGGGAAAGAATTCTGTCAATAGTAATTTTGTTCCTCTTTTGGAACAAAGAATCTATCATTTTAGACGGCATCGGCTGAATTGACGTGCCGACCCGCATAAAACAACCTGCCTCTGACATTCCTTTGCTTTTTACATAATAAGGCTTTTCCGACCCGCTGGAAAGAATTATTTTTAAAATATGTTTGCCGTCTTTTTCTTCGGTAATAACTTCAAAAAGACCCAAAGCCGAAGGAAGAATATTGTTTTTTATTCTGTCTATAATTTTTAACTGCTCTTTATCAGCGTTTTCAACCCCGACAGTTTTGCCATTATCGTCAATGCCTATAAATATTTGCCCGCCTTCGTTAGAATTTAAGAAAGCGGAGACTTCGCTTTCCAACTTATCGGTTGCTTTTAATTTATATTCAATTCTGTTTGTTTCCATATTAATTTTTGGACTACCGCGACAAAAAACCCCGCAACAACAACTAAATCACCGAAATTGACTTTATCCACGGCTTATCAAAATTTTTATTTAATTCTTTAATTAACTGTTTTTCCGTCAGCAGCAATTCGTGTTTTGCCGCCGTTGCCGTCGTTTTAACATAAATCGTCCCGCCTTTTACGGCGTACACCTGCCAGTATTTCGCCTTGCCGCCCGCAATTTTTTCCCACAAATTATCAAGCAGCAACAGCCTGCCTATTTGCAGATTAAATTTTGAAAAATTGCCGGATACTTCTTTGGCTTCGTGCCAAACCGCACGAGGACGCTGCCCAAATTTCATTCTCAGGCTCTTACCGGCATAACGACATATTTATATTGTTCTTTATTTTCCGGTTCGGCCAGAGCCGGCTGCGACGCGCTGGCAAAAGAAAATACCACATTTTCCGTCGGTATTATTTTTAGAACGTCTATCAAATACTGCGGGTTGAAAGAAGTGCTGAATTCCTCGCCGGCATATTCTATTTTTATCTCGTCTGAAAAATCCATTTTTGAAGAACTTGCGGCAATGAAAAGATTATTTTCCTTCAAAGTATATTTGACCGTTCCGCCCAAATCGCTGGCGCAAAGCGCGGCGCGTCTGGTCGAAGAGAGCAATTCTTTGGCGTTTATTTTAAATATTATATTTTTTTTGTTCGGTATTACCTGTTCGTAATTTGGGAAATTGCCTTCTATAAGACGGGATATAAAAACCGTATTTTTCATATTAAAACTTATTTGGTTGCTTGAAATATTTACGTCTATAAAATCATCATCGGCGGGTTTGGAAAGAACTATAAGTTTTAAGACTTCGTTAAGGATTTTGCTCGGCACTATTATTTTAAATTCTTTGGCCCCGTCTATAGCTTTGGCAGACGCCACTGCAAGCCTTCGCCCGTCGGTAGCCACAATTTCAAACTTTTCAGGACTATTAACCCACAGAAGCCCGTTTAGAACGTACCTCGTCTCCTGCGTTGAAGATGAAAAAATAGTATTTTCAACCATTTCTTTTATTTCTTTTGCTTTTATTTTGAAAGACGCATCTTTTTCAACCACCGGAACTATCGGATATTCGTTTTTCGGCGTGCCTATTACCCAAAATTTTGATTTGCCGCTTTTTATATGCAGCTTATTATCGGCGTCGGTTTCAAGCTTTACCTCTTTGCCGGACGGAAGATTTTTTAATATATCGGAAAATTCTTTCAGCGGAATTGTTATGGCTCCTTCTTCCAAAACTTCCGCTTTAAGATTGTGTATGGTTGCCATTTCCATATCCGTTCTCGTTAGCTTCACATTTCCCGAAGAAGCCTCCATCAGGAAATTATAAAGTATCGGCAGAGTTGTCCTTCCGGATAAACCGGACTGAATAATTTGTAATCCTTCCAAAAAACTTTCCTTTGTTATATTTAGTTTCATACTATTATCCTCTACTATTAATGTTCTGTTAATTCTGTTGGTAAATGTTTATTTAAAATACAAATTTTTTAAAAAACTGTTGGCACAAAAAGATTTTAGTCAACATTATAAACACAAATTTATAAAACAGCAAAATGTTAAGAGTTGCCAACAGCTTTAATGTCCGTTATTAACTGATTAATAACAGGGACGAAAAAAGGATTTTGTTCAATATCTTCCTTTATTTTTTCCCTTGCATGTATGACGGTTGAGTGATCCCTGTTAAATTCTCTGCCTATTTCCGGAAGAGAAAGAGAGGTCATCTCCGTAGATAAATACATAGCCACTTGCCTTGGCAAAGCTATAGAACTGTTCTTTTTTTTAGAATTGAGATCTTCCATACTTATTTTATAGTGTTTGCAAACTATTTTTTTAATATGATCTATCGTTACGGACGTTTTATCGTGGTCTATATTTATAATATCCGATAAAATATCTTTTGCTATGGAAACCGTTGCCATAATTCCGTTTATGCTGCAGTATGTGCTGAGCCTGAAAAGACAACCCTCAAGTTCCCTTATGCTTGTTTGCACGCCTTCGGCGATAAAAGCGAGAACGTCGTCGCCTATATCAAAATTATTGGAATCCCGTTTTTGGCGGAGTATGGCTATGCGCGTTTCTAAATCCGGTTTTTTTATTTCCGCAACTATTCCCGAAAGAAGCCTTGAAGAAAGCCTTTCGTCCAAAGCAAGCTGGCTGGGCGGCTGGTCGGAAGTAAGCACTATTTGTTTTTTATTGTCAAAAAGGCTGTTGAAAGTATAAAAGAATTCCTGAGAAGAACCCTCTTTGCCGACAACGAATTGTATATCATCCATAAGCAGGCAATCCAAAGAGCGGTACTTTTTACGGAAAGAATCCGAAGTCTTTTTTTGAATAGATTCAACATAATCGGAAACAAAGCCTTCGCCGGACATATAAAGCACTTTCGCCGCGGGATTATCTTTTAAGATTTGATTGCCGATAGCGTGCAACAAATGCGTTTTGCCAAGACCTGGGGAACTGAAAATCACAAAAGGATTATTAACGCGCTCGCCTAATTTTTTTACTACGGCTTCCGAAGCTTTATACGCAAAACGGTTTGAAGGGCCTTCTATAAAACCCTCAAAAGTGAACAAAGTGTTAAGCCTGTTTATAAAAGAACTTTTGGCGGAAGACATTTGTTTGGGAGCGTCGGATTTTATAAGATTTTCTATTATGCGGTCCGAAGTTTCTTCCTGCTTTGAAGAAAGAATATACTCTATCAAAAACGGGGCGGTGATGGTTTCGGACAGGGTTTGTATAAGAGAACTTTCGTATCTGTCTTTGACGGTTTTCAACCAGACTTCGTTTGGCAGTTCTATTTTGATAATACCGCCGTCAAATGATATGATTTTCATGGGTTTGAGCCACATATCGCAAAGATCCGTTCCAATCTGGATTTCCAGTTTTTTTAACAAATCGGCCCAAATTTCATTTATATTAAGATTTTCAACCATACCACTATAAACCCGCGTAAAAAATTAAAAAACGATTATAAAGAAATTTTAGCAATTTTATGAGTAAATAGTCAATGTTTCATTTTCTTGTAAAAAGTTATCCACAGGGCTATATAATTTTGATAATTATAACTCAAATTATGGCCTAATAAGCAAAAATGTTGGTAATAGGTCATAAAAGTTGTTTTAAAATAAGCGCTTAATATATGAATATATCCGTGCGATAAATGTTTGATTTCTTTTAAGTAATTTGATATCCTTGTATTTACGATGCGTTTAATTGTCATAATATAAGTTTGTAAAGATTTTTAAATTATTTTGCATTATTTTTCTGTTACAATTAACGCTTAATTTTAACGCTAAAATAATTTAAATCATTTTTACGACGTTATTACCAACAATTTTACATATTAAGTCCAAATTATACTAATTTTTATTGTCATTGCTTAATAATTATTTTATT
>JAISRM010000025.1 GCA_031273645.1 Endomicrobium sp. | reverse complement strand
TCAATGCCGCCGGGAACTTTGACAAACACGCCAAAATAAAAAGCGCCAGAGAACAGATATAATAGACCTTTGCCCTATTTTTATCTTCGGCGGCTTTTAAATAAACCGCAAAAGACGATAAAAAGAAAAAAGCGTATAAAACGTCTTTTCTGCCCGTAACCCATGCCACCGGCTCAACATGCATAGGATGACAGGCAAAAATAAAAGCCGAAATGAAAGAAACAAAAAAATTCCTTTTTGTCAGTGAAAAGAAAATAAAGAAAACAAAAAGAACGTTGAAAAGATGCAATATAAGATTGTCGGCGTGATAAAAATAGGCGGCTTTTCCAAAAAGAGCGCGCTCAACGGCAAAAGACAAAGTTACGACGGGATGATACAATCTGAAATGAGATTCAAAAAGAAGACTTTTAAGATTTGAAAGAGTAAATGAATTTATTTTCCAGTTGCCTTCAACCATAACCATATCGTCAAAATTGACAAAATCAGCTTTTAAAACCGGATAAAACGTAAAAACCGTAACTATCATAAGGCAGATCAGCAATATTATCTGATATTTTTTCATTTATTTCTCCAAGTCGGCGCCGAAGGCAGCGCCTTCCTGCAGCTCAAGCATAAAAGATTGCGCAATGTCATAACCGTAAAAAGCGGCTTTGTATTTTTTCCTGATTACGTTATCGTCATAATTTAAAAATCCGGAATTTAAAACGGAATGTACAGTAAAAACTGCCGCTATAAGCGCAAATACCGCGCGGTTTGTCATTATTTTTTCACTTTTTTCCATGGCTTTCCGCAAGGTTTGTCTTCATGGCATGACTCTCTTACGCAATCGGGACCTGCATCTGCAAAAAGCGCGGGAGCGGCTTTTCTTGCAATGTTTATCATGCGGCAGGCCATTTCTCTTATTTCCCACTGCGCTCTGTTGCAGCAGCGCAATGAAAAAAAGAGCCTGAGTTCTCTTGCGTTCATGGTAAGAATTATTTTTGTGGCTGAAGAATTCGGAAGGATATACCTTGCGTCTTCTGCCGGAATGCCCAAATCTAAAAGTTCTTTATAAAAAGATTCGATATTTTTTAGAAATTCGTTAAATTTTGACGCAGCATGCTTATTGTTTTTAACAGTATGCGGCACGATAAATTCAACGCCGTCTTTAAATTTAACGTATCTTTGGCTTTGAACTGAAAACGAAGCTATTCTATGCCTTGTAAGCTGGGCAAGCAATGCCCGCGAAACGCCTTCTACGCCGAAAGTAAAAGATGCGTGTTCTAAAACCGAATGATGCCCCGAAGAAATTATTCTGACAAGCAAATCCCGAACTTTTTCCTTTGTAAATTTCTCTGAAATATCGTCAATGCCCGACGCGCTGTAACAAAGTCTGGCGGCTGTTGCGCATGTCTTTTCGGGCTCATTGGTATGTTTTAAAAGCTGTACTTTCATTTTTTATCCAAGTTGAAAAATTTTGACGGTCTTTTATTATATCAAAATTAAAAGCGGAACTTTCCGCTTATTTTGCAGAACTTTCCGCCCATTTTATTCAGCGGATTTCTCCGCTCTTTTTATTTATATGCCGCGATTTCAATTTTATTTTTTGCAGCAGCCGGTTTCCGTTTAATTAAAACCATTTGCGGAATCCTCCGCCTTTTTTATTCATATACCGCAATTTCAATTTGTTTTCTGCAGCAACTGCGCGCGCGTTTAATTAAAACCACTTGCGGAATCCTCCGCTCTTTTTATTTATATGCCGCAATTTCAATTTTATTTTTTGCAGCAGGCGGTTCCCGTTTAATTAAAACCACTTAACGCCTTTTCGGACTTCGATAGTTTCTTCTCTTTTGCGCCCGAGAGAAATTAAATCTATGCTTGCGCCCGCAAGCTCTTCTAAACGTTTAACGTATTTCTGGGCGTTAACGGGAAGTTTCTTAAAATCGGTAATCCCTTTAACTTTTCCTTTAAAACCCGGCATTTCTTCATAAACCGGTTTTGCGCCCAGCTGAACAGTTCTTGAAGCGGGAAATTCTTTATAAATTTTACCTTTATATTTGTAAGCTGTGCATATTTTAATAACGTCTATATCTTCCATGCAGTCAAGTTTAGTTAAAATAAGATGTTTTATGCCGCTTACTCTTACGCTGTGGCGCACAACTACGGCGTCAAACCAGCCGCAGCGGCGAGGCCTTCCCGTAGTAGCTCCATATTCTCCGCCTTTTTCTCTTAAAAATTCTCCCATTTTATCAAAAAGCTCAACGGTAAAAGGTCCTTCGCCCACTCTTGTAGTGTAAGCTTTTACAACTCCTAAAACGGAGTCTATGTCGGAAGGACCTACTCCGGCGCCGGTGCATACGCCTCCGGCGATCGGATTAGAAGAAGTTACAAAAGGATAAGTTCCAAAATCCAAATCAAGAAGAGTCCCCTGCGCGCTTTCAAACAAAACTTTTTTATTCTTCTTAATTGCTTGGGCAATCATAAGGCTTGTATCCGTAACAAAAGGCTTAATAAAAGGAGCAAGCCTTTTTCTGTCGTTTAAAATTTCATTTCTCAACTTATTGATGTCGGCGCCGGCCTTTTCAAGCACCGGAGCTTTTTCGGTTAAATTCTTTTCAAGAAGATCTTCAAACACTTCTTTCTCAAGATAATCTGCAATTCTTATGCCTATTCTTTTTACTTTATCAGAATAAGCCGGACCTATTCCTCTTTTTGTAGTTCCTATTTTAACATTTCCTTCTTCAAGGTAACCGTCTATAATTTTATGATAAGGAAGTATGATGTGGGCAAGTTCGCTTATAAAAAAACGTCCTTTAACAGGAATTTTTGTTTTTTTAAGAAGATCAGTTTCTTCTTTCAAAGCTTTAGGATCTATAACGACGCCGTTAGCGATTAAACACTTTTTATCAGGAAATAAAATTCCGGAAGGAATTAAATGCAATACAAAAGGTTTATTATTGTGAATCAGGGTATGTCCCGCATTGTTGCCGCCTTGATAACGGACTATATAATCCGCCTGCTTTGCAATATAGTGAACAACTTTGCCTTTCCCTTCGTCTCCCCACTGCGTTCCCAAAACTACTAATGTTGACATAATAACCTTCCTTGCCGTAAAATAACCGTTTAGGCTTTGAAAGGCGCATTGCCCAAGCATAAACGGTTATATTTGATAATCATTTATTTTTGCATTCGGAAATAATTAAATCCGAAATCCATTTTAAATAAAAGAAGCAAAAATCTAACGCTGCCGAAAAATACGCCCCCTACGAGATTTGAACTCGTGTCGCAGGATTGAAAATCCTGTGTCCTAGACCCCTAGACGAAGGGGGCATAAATCATAAAAAAATGAGCCCGGTGCGGCTCGAACGCACGACAACCTCATTAAAAGTGAGGTGCTCTACCGACTGAGCTACGGGCCCTTTTGATTAAAAGGTAAATCTCTGTTCTAAAAAGACCGGCTTTGTTTAAAACAATGCGCAAAGTATAGCAAAAAAATAAAATTATTGTCAAATAAAACTTGCGCGGCAAAAATTTCAAATTTTCATTTTTGCAAAAACCGGCGCCAGCCGCGCTCTATTTGACAGCGGAGTTATCTTTTTGTTTTAATGTTTGGCATGCAAAACAATACGGATACCTCTCGTCCCTCATGGGACGAATATTTTATGAAGCTTGCATGGCTTGTTGCCGAAAGATCAACGTGCCTGCGTCATCACGTCGGAGCGGTAATAACTAAAGACAGAAGGATTCTGACCACCGGATATAACGGAGCTCCCGCCCGCCTCAAAGACTGCATTGAACTTGGCTGTCTAAGAAATCAGTTAAACATACCTTCGGGACAAAGGCAAGAAATATGCAGAGCCATTCACGCAGAACAAAACGCTATAATACAAGGCGGATTTCAGGGAGTAAACATAAACGGATCTTCTCTTTACTGCACTCATTCGCCATGCGTATTGTGCGCAAAGATGATAGTAAACGCAGGAATAAAAAAAGTAGTTATGAGTACGGTCTATCCGGATAACTCATATAAAGAGCTGTTCTGCGAAGCAGGAATAGAATACTATTCTCTTAATCTTAGCAGCCTCTCCATCACCCGCAAAGAATAACCCCAGCCTAAATTCCATTGCAATAAAATAAAACAAGGACGCGTTAATCAACTATGAAAAATTTAAACGACTCCGAATTGATCAGTCTTTTTAAAGGCGGCAGCAATCAGGCGTTTGAAGCAATTGTAGAAAGGTATCAGTCGCACGTATATTCTTACGTGATGTCAATAACCAAAGACAATGAAATTTCAAACGATGTTTTTCAGGAAGTATTTATTAAAGCGTTTAAAAAACTAAACGCCTACCATGATGAAAACAAATTCAAAAATTGGCTTTTTACTTTAGCAAGGAACATAACTATGGATTATTACAGAAAAAACAGCGCGCGCCATCTTCCGCTTGAAGTTCAAAATGAAGACGAACTATCTCTTATAGACACTTTAAGCGATAACAATCCGCAACCCATAGACATAGCGATAGCAAACGAAAGAGCGGATATGTTAAACGAAGCTTTAAACAGGCTCTCTCCTGAAGAAAGAGAGCTGATAGCTCTTAAAGATTCTCTTACGTTTCAGGAAATAGCGCAAATGCAAAATAAGCCGATAGGAACATTGCTTTCAAAATTTAACAGAGCTTTAAATAAACTTAAAAAAATTCTAACCCAGGAAGGAAAGGAGGTTTACAATGAATACGTGCAATAATCTTCCCCTTTATTTATATGATGAAATGAACGAAGCCGAAAAGAAAGAATTTGAACTTCACCTTAAATCATGCCCGCAATGCCGCGATTCTTTACAAATATTTCAAGAAATGCGCCGATTTAAAAAAGTCCACAGCGCGCCGTCGGAAATTATCGCATCTGTTTTTGAAAAAACAACAAAAAAAAGACCGTTTTTTACTTTTAATAAGACATGGAAACTTACTTTTGCGGCCGCCGCATGTTTGCTTGCAGCAGTTTTTGCCATACCTTCGCGGACAAATGTCAAAGCAGTCAACTTAGCAAATGCCGAAGTTCAGCTTGATGAAATTATCAGTATAAATTCCGAACTTGACGAAATTGAAATTGATTTTATGTATGTCTAAAACACATCTAAAGGAGGATGTTATGCTTAAAAAGACAGCTGTTGTGTTGTGCGGATTGTTGATGCTTGGAAGTATTTCGTATGCCGGAGAAAACAAACACGAAGGTAAAGTAAGCAAAGAAGAGAGAAAGGCAAAAATTGAGGCGATGAAAAAAGACCGCATTGAATTTGACAAAAACATCGACGCGCTTATTGAAAAATACAATAAAGCCGACAAAAAAGACCAAGACGCCGTAAAACAGGAAATCACTGCGCTTGTATCTGCGCAGACTGACAAAAATATCATAAGAAAAAAAGAAATGCTTGAAGAACAAAGAGCGCGCATAGAAAAGCTTGAAAAGAAAATAGCGGATATAGAAACCAACAGAGAAAAATATATCAGCGACAAAGTTGATTCATATATAAGCAAAGAAGGGCAGGATAAAAGGGAAAAAGCAAAAAAATCTAAACACAAAAAAGACAAAAAAGATAAAAAAGACAAAAAGAAAAAATTTCATTCAAAAGAAGATATGGACGATAACTTCGAAAAAGATAAAACATATTAATTAAAATTAAGCAAAAAAAGCGCGGATCTTAAAAGATTCGCGCTTTTTTTATATACCCGAAACCGCCGGCGCTTCAAGCAGCCGCATTTTTTACACAAACATTAAATTACATTCATTTTATCAATAATGCCCATTACTTCGTTAATTTTTTTATCCTTCTCTTTTTGTTTTCCGCCGGCAAAAGAATCCGCAACGCAAGAATTCATATGCGCTTTCAAAACTTCTTTCGCCGTTTTTCTCAGTATAGCCCCGCTTGCCATTATCTGATTTACTATATCAACGCAATATTTGTCTTCGTCAATCATTTTTAAAACTCCGTCAATCTGGCCTCTTGCGGTTTTAAGCAGCCTTCTGATTTTTGCTTTATCGGAG
>JAISRM010000245.1 GCA_031273645.1 Endomicrobium sp. | reverse complement strand
AGATAGTAAAAAAGTTGTTGACCGGAGCAAAAATAGACGACGCTTTAAGAGAAGAGCTTACAAATAAAATCATTGAATTTAAGAAGATAAACAATTATGGCACAGAACTTACAACAGCTTAAGAAGAGGATAAAAGCCTCCCAGAATATAGCCCAGATTACTAAGGCCATGGAAATGATAGCCGCTTCTAAAATACGCAAAGCGCAATCTTCTGTGGAAAAACATAATCCCTATGCGAAAAAAATAATGTATATGGTGCAAAAAATTCTTACCGATAAAGATTTGCACGAAGGGATAGCGAAATTTTCAAACGCAAGACAGGGAAATAAACTTATATACGTCATATCTCCGGACAAGGGATTGTGCGGAGGGCTGGTGGTAAATCTTTTCAAAAAACTTTCTTTATGCGCCTCTAAAGACGACTATATAGTCGCGATAGGCAAAAAGGCGATAAATTATGTTTCAAAATACGATTACAACGTTTTAGCTTCTTTTGCCGCAGGCACAAGTTTTCCAAGATATGAAGACATATACCCGATGATAGATATAGCTAAAAAGTTTTATTTTTCAGGAGAAGCGGCGTCGGTAAGCGTGGTTCATACGGAATTTAAAAACATGCTTGTTCAAGAGGCCGTTGAAACGGAAATTTTTCCTATAAAACCGGATGCCGGCTTTATAGACGCTTACGGAATAGATTATATTTTTGAGCCGTCGGCGCAGCAGGTTTTGCAGGATTTAATGCCTTATTATTTTGAAGTTGAATTTTACGGCGCATTAATGAACGCTTATGCCAGCGAACAAGCCGCAAGAATGGCGGCGATGAAAAACGCAAAAGAAAACGCGAAAGAAATTTCGGCGTCTTTGACAAATATATACAATAAGTCCAGACAGGAAAAAATTACTAACGAAATTCTGGATCTTGCAAACGGCCAGCAGCGTTAAGGGCGCAGGAAAAAAGTTTTAAAGCGCGCTTTAACGCTAAAAACAGTTTCGGCTGTCAAAGCGCAAGAGACAAAAAATATTTACTATAAAAATATGGAAGGCGCAAAATGGAAAACACAGACAAAAAGAGTTCCCAAGGCAGCGTGATAAGAGTTCAGGGCGCGGTTGTTGATTTTAAATTTGAAGGCGAAGTTCCGGAAATTTTTGAAGCTTTGTCTTTAAAGATGCCCGACGGAAGCGTTCTGATCCTTGAGACGATGTTTGAAATGGACGATTCCGAAGTAAGAACTATCGCCATGGGTTCTACCGACGGCATGAAAAGGGGAATGAAGGCCGAAAGAACGTTTGCGCCTATTAAAGTTCCCGTAGGCGAAAAGACGCTTGGAAGAATTTTTAACGTTTTAGGACAGCCCGTTGACGCTTTAGGGGAAATAGATCCTTCGGTTGAAAGATATCCGATACACAGAAAAGCTCCGGATTTTGCAGATCAGAAAACTACTCCCGAAATGCTTGAAACGGGAATAAAAGTAATAGATTTGATTTCGCCTTTTACTAAGGGCGGTAAAATAGGAATATTCGGCGGAGCAGGCGTAGGCAAAACCGTTATAGTAAAAGAACTTATAAGAAATATAGCTACGGTGCATAAGGGGCATTCAGTTTTTGCCGGCGTCGGCGAAAGAACCAGAGAAGGCACAGATTTGTGGATGGAAATGGTTGAGTCTAAAGTTATGGATAAAACCGTTCTTGTGTTTGGACAGATGAACGAGCCTCCGGGAAACAGAATGAGAGTCGCTCTTACGGCGTTGACGATGTCGGAATATTTTCGCGACGAAAAAGGCGAAGACGTTCTTTTGTTTATAGATAACATATTCAGATTTGCCCAAGCCGGCAGCGAAGTTTCGGCTTTGCTTGGCAGAATGCCTTCTGCGGTTGGTTATCAGCCTAATCTTGCAAAAGACATGGGCGATTTACAAGAAAGAATCGCATCGACTAACAAGGGTTCGGTAACTTCCGTTCAGGCGGTTTACGTTCCCGCCGACGACTATACCGATCCGGCTCCCGTCGCGATTTTTTCGCATTTAGACGCTACTATCACCTTAGACCGCGCCATTATGGAGCAGGGTCTCTATCCTGCCGTCAACCCTTTGACTTCTTCATCAAGGCTTCTTGATCCAAATACCGCCGGAATTGAGCATTACAATACCGCGATGGCGGTAAAAAAGATTTTACAGAAATACAAAGATTTGCAGGATATTATCGCCATATTAGGCATGGACGAACTTTCAGACGAAGATAAAATTACTGTTTCAAGAGCCAGAAAAATACAGAGATTTCTTACACAGCCCATGTTTGTGGCGGAAACTTTTACCGGTCTTGAAGGCAGATATGTAAAAACCGAAGATACGGTAAGAGGTTTTAAAGAAATTCTTGAAGGTAAACACGACGCTTTGCCGGAGCAGGCTTTTTATATGGTGGGAACTATTGAAGAAGCTGCCGAAAAAGCAAAAAAATAATAAATAGAAGCCGCGCCGTATGTTGCCGGCAAGCTTCTAATATTTTTGAAGGTATTTATGAATAGTTTTGTTTTAGAAATTTTATCGCCTGACGGAAGCGCTTTTAAAGGAAACGTTTACTCCGTTTCTCTTCCGACTTCCGCAGGAATAATAACTGTTTTGCCGGGACATACCAATCTTGTTACAAAACTTAAACACGGGGAAATTATAATAGATCCCTCAAACTCCGGCGGCGTTAAAAAAATTGCCGTTACCGGCGGTTTTGTTGAAATTTACGCCAATACCGTAAATATAGTAGCGGAATTTGCTATAAATTCCGACGAAACAAATAAGAATAAAATTGCAGAAGCGGTTAAGCTTGCCAAAGAGATGAAGCTTAGGAAAAAAGACGCCGTTGATTCTGCAGTCATTGAATCGCAGCTGAAAAAAGCGGTTTTTGAATTAAAATCAAACGCTTCTATAAAAAGGAAAAAAAGATGACGCTTAAAAAAGCGTCTTTATTTCTTTTTGTTATTTTTTCTGAAGTTCTTATGTTTTCATGCGCTTCAGTAGTTTACGACATTGACGAACAAACGGCTCTTGAAGCTCCCGTAATAGCTGCAAAAAGAATAGAGACTTTTAAATCTCCAGATTCATTGGCAGGGCAGTACAAATATGCGTCAATCGACGGCGTTGAAGTTTTTGCCGTTGAAACCGTTGACGCGCGCGGCGAAAGTTACATTGAAGGCAAAATTCCCGACGGTTTAGTGGTTCAGTATTATTCTGCGGGAAACGTAGCCGCAGAACTTAATTATAATGCCGGAAATCTTGAAGGAATAGTTAAAGAATATTACCCCGACGGTTCTGTTGCGTCGGTAAAAAATTATAAGGCCGGCAAGCTTAACGGCCCCAACAAAGAATATTATCCCAACGGAAATCTAAGAGAAGAATCCGTCTATCATAACGGTCTTTTAAACGGGGCGCTCAGAAAGTATTCCGATACCGGCACGCTTTTGTCTAAGACCGAATATCAGGAAGGCGACTTAAACGGTCTTTATAAAGAATTTTATATAAACGGAAAAACAAAAACCGAAACGGAATACATGAACAATAAAAAAGAGGGATACCAAAAAGAATACGACTCAAGCGGCATTCTTCTTGCTCAATATAATTATTCCGCAGACAAACTTGAAGGCGAGACAAAAAAATATTATGAAGACGGAAATATACAAATGATTGCAAATTATTCCGGCAATATTCAGGAAGGCGAAACAAAAATATTCAGCAATAATAATTCTGACACGCCTATATACATAGATATTTATAAAAACGGCAAAAGAATAAAAAGAAAGGCTTACAGCTCTCAGGGTATGCTGCTTTATACTTTGTAAACGCCAAGTCTATAAAACAGGAGAACTTGTTATGTCAGGTCATAATAAATGGGCAAGCATT
>JAISRM010000217.1 GCA_031273645.1 Endomicrobium sp. | reverse complement strand
TGTTTTTACCGGAACAATTTTTGTCGGATAAGCGTTGTCAGCGCCAAAAGAGACGGAAATAATTGAAAAAAGAAATAAAATACAGACGGACGAGACAGACAATGTCTTTTTCATTTTTGCTCCTTAGGGTATTGTGAAATTTATTTCATAGCTTCTGTTCTTGCCTGAACTTTCTATAAGTTTTAGCATTATTTTTTCTTTGCTTTTAAATATGGGAGAGACGATTATTGCCTCTAAAATTCTGCCGCCGCTTACCATGCTGTCGTTATAGTAATCGCATATTACAAAATCTCCTTCTTTGTATAATGATATATTGGCTATAAAAAAATAGCTCGTGCTGTTATTTTTTATTTGAAATTTTATTATATGCTTGTCTTCGTAAGGCGTCGCGGTATAAACGCCTACGGCGACGTCGGATACAGTTTTAAAATTATCGGGAAAGAAAAACGTTTTTCTGCTGTCTTTAATTATTTTGTTGTAATAATTATAATCGGGTTTATACCTGCCCGATTTTGCATTTTCTGAATTTTCTTCATCACCGCCGCCGTTTGCTCCTGCTGATTTTTTAGCTTTGGCGGCCGCAGCCTTTTGTTTTGCCTCATTTTGCGCTTTAAGTTTGGCGGCTTGAGCTTTGGCAGCTTCCGCAGCGGCTTGGGCTTTGGCGGCGATAGCTTCAGCTTCTTTCATCTTTGCAGCTACGGATACTGTAGCTTCTTCTAACGCGCGGGCTTTTATTTCTTCCATTTCTTTTTCGCCTACCGTAATGCTTGCGGTTGAAGTAATTACTATTTCGCTTTTTTCTTTGACGCCAAAACGCTGAACTCTAAACGTTTCAGGCAGTTCAAGTTCCGTATAAGCTATAAAAATTCTATTGCGGGCGTTTTGATAAGCGCTGCCATGCCCATACCCTGAAGTTCCTGCGGCGACTTCTCCCGCTGCATTTACGCCGTCGCCTCCATAGACTCTTTCTCCTGCAGCATTAAAGCCCGCGCCATATCCGCCGGCGCCGTTGATGCTGCCGTGAGCGTTTATAAAATCTTCGTCGTCTTCGGCGTATGGCCCGCTTAAACCAACCCCTCTTGACGCCTGCGCTTTAGGCGAAGAAATGCCTGAAGTAGAACGTTCTATATTGTAAATAAAACCTTCTTCAAAACGTCCTTTGTCTAAAAGACCCCTTTCCCCCGGAAATATTAAAACCAGAGCGGCAAATAAAATAGAGGCCATAATTATATTATTTCTCATTTCTTATAAAGTTCCTCTACAAAATTTTCAACTAAAAGCCCCCACGGCGTTTTTAGAGAACGCTTAACTTTCTTTACAACAAGTTCTATGTCAAAAATTTCTTCTTTTAAAAGAGTTCTGTCTTCGTAAGAAGTAATGTTTCTTGTGCCTTTAACTTTAAGTATGGAAGTGTCCGGCGTATCCTTAGCGACTTTTATTTCGGTTATCACAAGACGGGTTTTAATTTTATGCTCTTTTATCTGGTCAACTATGCCGTATTCCTGCAGACGTCCGTTCATTTTAGCCTGACAATCTCTTGTCATCATAGAAAAAGCTTTTGTAAAATCGTCGTTATAAGTATAAAAATTATGAGCTGTAAAAAACTCTACAAAAAGCTGGCAGAAATTTGAAAGCTCGTAAGGAGTAACCTTTTGAAGGCTTTTTTCGTTGACAAAAGCCTGAGCGTTTCCAAGACTGTCAACCCTGATAACTATGGGAGTTTTTTTAAGCGCCACTCTTAAATTAATGGCAAGAAACACGCATAAAAAAGCCAGCGCTATAGTCAAAGTTTGAAAAAATGACAAACTCTTTAACGTATCCCCGAAAACTTCAAAGTATTTGCGTTCTTTTTTTTCTTCTTTCATAATTTCTACCTTTTCTTACCGCCTTTATTGGATTCTTTTTCCCTTATCACTCTTTTTCGGGCATTATTATAAATATTAGCGGCTTTTTTGACGAAATAATTGTCTTTTGTGGCGTATTTGTTAAAAACGGAAACCGCGCCTGAAAACATATTTTCACCTATAAGCTCTAAGTTTTGCGCCGATAAAAGTTTTAAAGTAATAAAAACAGACATAATCAAAATTATTACTATTGCGTAAGCTACTATTAAATAGTTTACGGATTCTCCCATAACCGCAAGGAAAGTAGTGGCTTCTATCTGCGTCAATATTATCTTTATTATGTTTCTGCATACGTTTACTACCACTATCCAAAATGAAAGCTGCAGCAGCAGTATAAACCAATTCTTAAGAAATGAAACAAAAGGTTTCCAAATAGACATAACTATTACCAAAGGCCCTACTATATACAATACGCAAAGCAGCGTATAACGTATTATAGGTATGGCATTGTCTATGATAATAGCAAGATGTATGGCAAACTTTGTCTGTCCGTTTGTTGCGGTTTCTAAAAACTGCGCATTATCCAAAGCTGCAAGCGCCCCTCTATAGTCTCCAAGCTGACATAAAGCCAAAGATAAATTTTCGCAGAAATTTACTATCCCCATAAACAATATTTTATAGACGACCAATATAAAAAATATCAGCAGCAGCCTTTTTACAACGCTTTTTAAGTTAGGCTTGCCGTCAATGGCGTTTGCCTGTTCATGCGCGACGGACATAACAAAAGTCAACCCCAACAAAACTATGGCTATAGAAAAAATTAAAGCCGCATAATTATTAGCCACCATCGGAATGGTTGACGTTAAAACGTCAATAGAATGGCTTCCTTCCGTCAACAATACTATTTGCGACTCCATTTTTACCGCCTTATAAGTAGTTTTTAAAAATATCGTCCGACAACGGCTTTTACCCGCTTTATTTTCACTTATCGCCGGTTTTTGCTTTTTTCTCGGCTTGCGCTTTTTCTTCGTCTTCTTTAGTGGCTCCAAAAATAAAAACAGGGGCTTGTCCGCCGAAATATTCTTCAGAACGGTAATTTGGATCTTTGTCTTTAGCGCGCTTGTATTCCAGCAAACTTTTTATAACTTTTGCAGATTTAGTCTTTTCTATTTTAAGTTCTGCAGCTTTCTGCACCGAAGCGCTGACCCTTTGCGTATTTACAGCCTCTAACACTTTATTCATGGCATTGATTGTTTCTATTTGAGCTCTTCTGCTAAATTCGTTCATCTTGTCGGCTCCCGTTTCATTGGCAAGAGCGGTAAGTTTATCCATAGCTTCTTTCATCTCCTGCGCCGCTTTCAATGCAATCTCAGAAACTGCCGTCTCTTCTTCAAGACGCTTTTCAAGAGTTTTTTGAAGCCTGTCGGCAACCTCAGAATACGACGATATGCTTACTTTTGAAAAATCCTCGATATTAGCCGTAATTTCATTTAATCTGTCTTGTCCCGCTTTTTGAATATAATCAACAATGTTTTGCATTTCGTCTATAATTTTATCTCTCACCAAATGCCCTATTCCGCCTTTGTATTCGTTTAATTCCTTAACATAATCGTAATACTGTTTATTCTCTTCGTAAGTTTGTTTCAGCTGGTTATAAGAGTTTTGTAACTCCACAAGCTGCTTATAAGCGCTGCTGTCTTCTAATGCCGCCCGCGCTTTTTGCCAAAGAGTTTGCTCTACAATGGCAAGAGTTGCATCAGGAGCGCCGACAAGAGCGTAAACATTTGAAGCGACAAACAGCATAATTGCCGTAAACGGCAAAACAATAAACTTTTTCATTTTTTTCTCCCTTGTGAAAGATTTTCCAAAATTTGCGCTTCGGTGTATTGCGGATATTTTGCGCGTAAATCGTCTTCTTTTTTTGCGTCGTCAGGGTCTGTGGTGCATATCCAATAATCAACCGCGCTTGGTTCTATGCGTATCACTCTTGCGTATTCTGAAAACTTTAAAAATACTTCGCTGTATTTTCCCTTTTCTATTCTTAAATTTTTAACTTTGCCCACCTCTTGAGCGTTAAGTCCGAACTGTTCAAGCAGTTCAAAACCGCTTTTAAGCCTTAAAATATATTTAACGTAGCTGTTTGATATTATGGCGTTTGCGGCTTTTGTGGAAAGAAAGTCCGTCGGGCTTTGTGAAATGGAAAGAATGCCCGCATTAAACTTTCTTGCCGTTCTGTAAAGATTTTGTATAAGCATGCTGCCTATATCGTCGTTAAAAAATTTCCAGCCTTCGTCTATAACTATTATTTTTTTAAGCGTTTTGTCTTTCAGCTTATTTTCTATAACCGAAGAAATTAAAAAGAAAATTATAGACTGCAGCTTAAAATCTTCGCCCAGCTTTTGAAGGTCAAAAACCACTATTCTGTCGTTGACGGACAAAGTCGTGTGCCGGTTGACTATTTTACCGTATCTTCCGCTTGTCCATATTTCAAGATTTTTTCCAAAATCTTTTGCCGTTCTCTTGTCTTCTTCGTCGCCGGGGTAATTAAAAAGTTCTTTGACCAAGTCCCCAAGAAGAGGTATTTGATGTTTGGAATTTTTATAAGCGTTTATTATGGCTCTGTCTAAAATGGTTTGGTCTTTGCCCGAAAGGTTTGCCAAATCAAGCATTTTTTGAACGAGCTTTGAAATGTTTACTATAACATTATCGTCTATTTCATAGCCTGTTTCATCGTCTTTTACTACGGCAAACTCTTTTGAAGGAAAAGGATTAAACGCAAATTTTTCAGAAAGCTCCACTTCATAATACTGTCCGCCAAACAGCTTGCAGAGTTTTCTGTAAGAGCCGCCCACGTCTATAATAACTATATGGTTCTTTTCCGACTCAATATAAAAATTGGTAAGCAGAAAGTTTGTGGTAAAAGATTTTCCGCTGCCCGTTTGTCCTAAAACAAGCCCGTGTTTTGCCGATAAAGACGGATCAAATAAATCTATGGGAAGAAGCTGTTCGTCTTCGGTTTGAAATAAAATTCTCGGCTTTTCGCATCCCTTCCACTGAGAAAAAACCGGCAGGCTTTGCAAAAGAGCGTTTGTATTGTAAATATGTTTCCTGAAATTTAAATGCGAATGATTGGGCAGCATTGAAAGCCACAGCGGCAAATGGTTCATATCGTCTATTACGCCTTCGGCTTCGCCAAAAGTCATAAAAGCCTGCAAAGCGTAATTTACTCTGGTGGTAAGCCTTTCAAGCGTTATGTCTTTTAACACTATGCAAAAAGTATAATAATAGAGTTTTTGCCCCGTGGCTTTTACTTCCTCCATCATCTCATCGGCGGCATCCGCCTTGTTTGACGCTTCGTAATTTTTCTTAAAAAGGCTCATATTGTTTATATTTTTGGCTACAGAACCTTCCGAATGCAGTTTCTTTTCAAGTAATTCCTGCGTCTGCGTATTGAAAGTCATGCAAATATCGGCGTCGGGACTAAACCTTTCCAAAGCGTTAAACAAATCGTAAAAATTAACTTTTTCAGACCTTATGTGCATATTTACGGCTCTGTAATAATAGCCGTCTATATAGACGTGGTCAAAATTATTTTCAACGGCATTATAAATAAGCTGGCTTCTTAAAGTTTTGTCGCTTCGGACGGAGCTTTTGTCTATAAGTTCGGCTCGGCTTGGGTTTAAATAAGAGTAAAGCATTCTGATAATTTCGTCGTCTGAAAGTTTGCGCGCGCTAATGCCCGCTACCGCAACGCCCGATAAAAAGTTATCGGTAATTTCTTTAAGTTTTGAAATTCTCTGTATATGTTTTGCTTCGTCTATTTCTTTTGCTTTTTTTACCGAAGCCTTGCTTTTTTTAGCTGCGGGCATTTCTTCTTTGTCGTGGGTAGTTATAACCAAATACTGTTTTTTTCTTTCAATAAAAACATTTTTAAAATGTTCATTTTTGCTTTTTATTATGGATTTGGCTATTTCATTATCGGGGTTAGTTATCTCGTTATAAGCCTTTATTTTTTCTTCGTCGCCTACGCCAAGCCTTGTAAGAAACTGCGCCGTAACATTGTCGCCAAGAGAATGAACCGCAGTTTTTAAAACGGAATAAAAATCTTCAAGCTCTATTTCAGATTTTAAAGTTAAGTCGGGCAGGGTAAGCTCGTAAATGTTTGAAAACTGCAAATCAAGACCTATCAAAGCTCCGTCTTCAAGAGCCCATAAGTTTAATAAATTATAAACCGGCGGCGTCTGCAAGCCCGCAAAAATTTTTCTAAACAAAGTTGGGTTTATTTCCGGCATTTTATAGTTTCCTTATAAGATTTTATATCGCCGTCTTTAACGCTTAATTTGTCGGGCGTAGTTATAAAATTATAAAACGCCTTAAAATATCCGTATGTTCTGTTGCGCATCTTTCTAAAAAAGATAAGACAGCTTAAAAACACAATGCCTGAGGCTATGGGGCTATTGCTAAAACCCATAGTCAAAACTACTACGGCTAAGGTTATCGCCAAATCTCCCAGCTGAAAACCAAAAAGCAAAAGATTGTTAGTAAGAGCTTTATAAGTTTTTTCCTTTTCCATTTTTCATTAGGCTTATTTTGCCATCTCTCCTTTTTCCAGATCTCGTCTGTTTTATGGAACGCAGACGGCGTCTGTTTTGTCTGTGTCTGTCATTGCCATGAAAATGCGACAGGCTTCGCCTGTTTTATGGGACACAGACAGCGTCTGCTTTTGTTCGTGCCTGTCATTCCCATGAAAATGGGACAGGCTGCGCCTGTTTTATGGGACACAGACAGCGTCTGTTTTGTTCGTGCCTGTCATTCCCATGAAAATGGGAATCCATGTTTAATATTAATATAGTCTCTAACATTATTTCTTTTCAGACTGCGTCTGTTTTTATAAAACAGCCAAAGGCTGTAAACAGACTTCGTCTGACAGAATTTTTTAGCAAACTTGGATTCCCGTTTTCACGGGAATGACAAACTAAAAACGATATGTAAAAATATTTTTTTAGCAAACTTGCATTCCCGCTTTCGCAGGACAGGCTTCGCCTGTTTTATGGAACACAGACAGCGTCTGTTTTTTCAAGGTCTGTCATTCCCATGAAAATGGGA
>JAISRM010000166.1 GCA_031273645.1 Endomicrobium sp. | reverse complement strand
GATGTTGATATAGCGCAAGCGGTTCAAAAAGCGCTTAAAAGAAAAAAGTAAAGACAGAGTAAGGAAAATATGCCTAAGAGAATAATATTGATCGTTTTAGACAGCGTCGGCGCAGGAGCGCTTGAAGACGCTTACAAATATAACGACGAAGGAGCAGACACTCTAAGGCATATATTTCAAAATGCCGGCGCGGATTTTTGTCTGCCGGAGCTTGAAAAACTGGGGCTTTATAAAATTATCGGCGTAAAATCCGCTTTGCAGGATAAAGATTTGCAGGGAGCGTTTGGAAAAATGGCGACAAAATCGCCGGCTAAAGATACGACGGCGGGGCATTGGGAAATGACAGGCATAATTTTAGACAAGCCTTTTCCGGTTTATCCTGCGGGTTTTCCAAAATCTTTAATAAATGAATTTGAAACAAAAATAGGAAGTAAAATAATAGGAAATAAAGCCGCATCGGGAACGGAAATAATTAAGGAACTTGCAGACGAACATATAAAAACCGGATACCCCATAGTTTACACTTCCGCAGATTCCGTTTTTCAAATTGCCGCCCATGAAGAGCATTACGGGCTTAATAAATTGTATGAAATATGCAAGACGGCAAGAGAAATGCTTAGAGGCGAAAACGCCGTAGGCAGAGTTATAGCAAGGCCGTTTACCGGAGAAAACGGAAATTTTACAAGGACGGCAAACAGAAAAGATTACTCGCTGACTCCTTTTGAAGAAACCGTTTTAGACAAAATAAAAGAATCCGGCGGCGAAGTTATCGCCGTGGGCAAAATAGAAGATATTTTTAATTCAAAAGGAATAACAAGATCTCTTCATCCGCAGGGAAATATTGCGGGAATGCGCAGCTGTCTTGAAGAAATAAAAAAGCTTTCCGGAAAAAATTCTTTGATTTTTACCAATCTCGTAGATTTTGATATGCTCTGGGGGCACAGGCGCGACGTCGCTTCTTATGCAAAAGCCCTGAAAGATTTTGACGATTTTTTGCCGGAACTTAAAAGTTCTTTAAATGACGAAGACATTTTGATAATTACGGCCGATCACGGCTGCGACCCGACGTACAATGTCCACACGGATCATACGAGAGAATACGTTCCTTTAATCGTTTACGGTAAAAATTTAAAGAAAAACGTAAATTTAGGAGTAAGAGAAAGTTTGTCTGATATAGGCCAAACCATAGCCGGTTATTTTTCTCTTGATAAAATGAAAAACGGAGAAAGCTTTTTGAAGCAGATAGAAAAATAACTGATTGCTGACTTTTTTTTAAGGTCAGTCATTGCCGAAAGCATTAATGTTCTTTGATCCCTAAGCAGGCTTCGCCTGTTTTATGGAAGACAGCCAGCATCTGCAGACTTCGTCTGTTTTATGGGAATACCCAGTGTCTGTTTTGTTTGTGTCTGTCATTCCCATGAAAACGGCAGGCTTCGCCTGTTTTATGAAATACAGCCAGCGTTTGCAGACTTCGTCTGTTTTATGGGAATATACACAGTGTCTGTTTTGTTTGTGTCTGTCATTCCCATGAAAATGGGAATCCATGTTTAATATTAATATAGTTTCTGACATTATTTCTTTTAAAGACGCAATGTAAAAAGAATTTTTTAGCAAACGTGGATTCCCACCCGATAAAAACATTCGGGCGCAGGCTGCTTAGGAAGAAAAAATATTAAAAACGCGGGAATGACAAAACACAGACGAAGTCTGTCATTCCCGTGAAAACGGGAATCCATTTTTAATATTAATATAGTTTCTGACATTATTTCTTTTCAGGTTTCATCTGTTTTGTTTGCGTCTGTTCTTTCCCGCATAAAAACAGACGCAGTATAAAAACAGACGCAGTCTGAGTTTAAAAAATCAGTTGACCGCTGTTTTCTCAAAGGGATAGTTTGATTAAAAATTATGAATATAATAGATAAAATTCAAAAAAGCAAAAAAGCAATTCTTGGCAAAAGCGCTTTCAAACCGTCGCTTGCCGTAATAGCCGGTTCGGGCGTCGGCAATTTAAAAGATAATTTTACAGTTTTAAAAACCGTAAAATATTGCGATGCGCCTTATTTTGCAAAAACTACCGTCTCAGGACATGCCGGCGAGATAAACTTCTGTTCTTATAAAGGAACGGATTTTTTGATTTTTAACGGACGTTTTCATTTTTATGAAGGTCATAGCGCTTCCGACGTAATTTATCCCGTAAGGGTCATGAAAGCGGCGGGTATAGAAACTTTGGTGATTACGGCTGCAGGCGGCGGTATCAATAAAAATTATATTCCCGCAGATATAATCGTTTTGAGCGATCACATAAATTTTACGGGGAACAATCCTTTAATAGGCGTTCATTACAAAGAGTTCGGGGAACGCTTTCCGAATATGGGCGGCGTTTACGACAAACTTTTAAGAAAAAAAGCTTTGGCGTCGGCAAAAAAATACCGCATAAGAGCAAGGGAAGGCGTTTATTTCGGAGTTTCCGGACCTGCCTACGAGACGCCGGCTGCAGTCAGGGCTTACAGAACTCTCGGAGCAGACATCGTAGGTATGTCTGTAGTTTACGAAGCTATGGCGGCCGCTCAGATGAAAATGAAAATACTCGGACTTGCCTACGTTTCAAATATGGCGGCAGGATTAAATAAAAAATCTTTAAGCCACGAAGAAGTTTTGGAAACCGGAAAGACAGTAAGTAAAAATATTGCAAAGATAATACAAGATATGATCCGGTCTTAGCGTCGCATTGGCGGCGCTGCCGCGCTTTATTGATTTAAAGGATTTTATGAGAGTTTACGATATTATTTACAAAAAAAGAAACGGCGGTTCTCTTTCAAAAAAAGAGATAGAGCATATGGTTTTTAATTATAATAACGGCGCTGTCCCCGATTATCAGGCGTCGGCGTTTTTGATGGCCGTTTTTCTTAAAGGTATGGACGACGAAGAGATTTTTAATCTTACTGAGGCTATGATAAATTCAGGCGACGTTTTAGATTTGTCGCGTTTTGATTTGCCTTCGGCCGACAAACATTCTACAGGCGGAGTGGGCGACGCTACTTCCATTATCGTCGCGCCCGTCGCGGCAAGTCTTGGAATATGCGTTCCGATGATGGTAGGAAGAGGTCTTGGACATACCGGAGGAACGCTTGACAAACTTGAATCCATACCGGGATTTAGGGGAAATTCCGACAAAAGCGAATTTCTCGGATATTTGGAATATGCAGGCGCCGCTATTATAGGACAAACCGCAGAAATTGCTCCGGTTGACAAAAAAATGTACGCTTTGCGCGACGCTGCGGCCTGCGTTGAATCTATACCTTTGATCTGCGCAAGCATAATGTCTAAAAAAATAGCCGCCGGCGCTAAAAATTTGGTTTTAGACGTAAAAACCGGAAGCGGCGCTTTTATGAAAAATATCGGCGATTCAATCGAGCTTGCAAAAAAAATGATAGCGATTGGCAAAAAATTCAACAGAAACGTTTCGGCGCTTATTACCGATATGAACGAGCCTTTAGGCAGCTGCGCAGGTAATGCCCTTGAGTTAAAACAGGCGATAGAAATACTCAAAGGTAATTTAAAAAACGATTTGTACGAACTTTCCGCAGTTCTTTGCGCATACATGATATTAAAATCCGGAAAGGCTGCGACTCTTAAAGAAGCAAGAGCTGCCGCCGACAGACAAATAGATTGCGGCAAAGCTTTGGAAAAATTCAGACAGATTATTAAAATGCAGGGCGGAGATCCGAAAGTCATAGATTTCCCCGATAAAATTTTGCCGCAGGCGCAAAAGTCAGTTTTGGTAAAGGCTTTAAAAACCGGATATATATCGTCTATTGACGCAAGAAGCGTCGGAATAGCTTCAATGATGACGGGAGCCGGAAGAGAAAAAAAAGAAGATCCAATAGATTATTCCGCCGGAGCCGTTTTATACAAAAAAACCGGAGATTATGTAAAAGAAGGCGAAACCGTCGCCGAACTTTTTTACAATTGCGCAGCTAAAATTGAAGAAGCCCTGACGGTCATGAACGGAGCTTATGCAATATCTGAACAAGAACCTGCAAAAAACGAACTTATAAAGGAAATACTCAATTGATGAATCCCGAAAGAGAAAAAAAATGGATACGCGCCGGCGAAAATTCTGCCAAAGCATCAGAGATTGCTTCGGCATTATCCATAAATTCTAAAATAGCGTCTCTTTTGATAAACAGAGGCGCCGATACAGTTGAAAAAGCGTCTAAGTTTCTCTACAGCGTCGCCGACGCTTTATATAATCCTTTTATTTTTACTGATATGGCTAAAGCCGCCGGCAGACTAAAACGCGCTATAGACGCAAAAGAGCATATTCTTGTTTACGGCGACAGGGACGTTGACGGAATAACCGCCGTAAACGTAATAGTAAATTCTATCAGAATTTTGGGCGGAAACGTTCAATGGTATGTTCCGGCCGACGAAGGATACGGAATTCATAAAGACATTCTTTCAAAATACGCCGCAGAAAACGTAAAGATTCTAATTACGGTGGACTGCGGAATATCTGCCGTTGAAGAAATAAAATATGCAAATACTTTGGGCATGGACGTAATTCTTACAGACCATCACGAGCCTCCTTACGACGGCATTCCGCAAGCCTATGCCGTAATAAATCCAAAAACATTAAACTCGGGCTATCCTTTTAAAGACATAGCCGGATGCGCCGTTGCGCTTAAAACCGCTCAGGCCGTTACGTTGGCTTTTTCAAAGGAATACAATAAAGAAATAACTCTTTGCGTTTCTTGCGCTTCAGGCGACGACTTTGCCGGCCGGTATATGAAAATTAAAAACGGGCTTGAAACCGGAAAAGCCGAATTCAAATCGTGCGCGGAATTTAAAAATGCAATAAAAGATTCGTTTAGAATATATTGCGATTCTCACGCAATAGCCGAAAAACTTGTCAAAAGCAACGCTTTGCTTAAAGAAAGAATTTTCGTGATAGAAAATAAAAGCGGGCAGGACATAGACGCTTTTTTTAAAAACTATCTTTCTTACGCGTTCAATTCCGACGTAAAAATGAAAGAGTTTTTTCTGGCTAATCTTGATTTATGCGCTTTGGGAACTATAGCCGATTCCATGCCTTTGCTCGACGAAAACAGGATAATAGTTAAAGAAGGCATAAAAATACTTGAAACAAATCCTTCCTCTCATCCGGGTCTTGGGCTTCTTCTTGAAGATATTCTTTCGTCAAGAAATATACAAAGCGTAACCGCGCGTTCCATATCGTGGAACGTTACTCCTATGCTTAACTCCGCCGGAAGAATGGGCAGAGGAATGCTTTCCGCCCAGCTTCTTATGACGAAAGACGCTTTTCAGGCAAAAAATCTTTATTCTGATATTATTAAGCTTAATGAAAACAGAAGATGGCTTCAATCTGAAAATATAGAACAGTTCGGCGTTCTTCTTAAAGAACAGTGCGATCTTGAAAACGATAAAATTCTTATAGTAAAAGCTTCTAATCTCGAACACGGAGTTACCGGAATAGTCGCTTCGCAAATGGTAAAGACTTATTCAAAGCCCGCGTTTTTGCTTATAACCGACGGAAACGAGGCCACCGGAGCGGTTCGCTCAATCGATGGTTTTGACATTATCGCCGCTTTAGAAAGCGTAAAAGATATACTTGTAAAATACGGCGGACACAGTCAGGCGGCGGGATTTACGATAGCGCATTCTAAAATCGACGAATTTAAAGAGAGAATATTGGCGTATGCGGAAGATAAAATAACTTTGCCCGCCCGCAGCGAGGGGATTTTTGTAGAAACCGAGCTTAAAATATCTGATATCAGCGTCGATTTTTACAGACAGATTGAGACTCTCGAGCCTTTCGGCATGGGCAATGTCAGACCGGTTTTTTGCATAAAAGGCGTCAATGCCACCGAAGTTTCTCTTTTTGGCGGAAAAAGCGAACATTTAAAATTTAAAATATCGCAAAACGGCAGCAGGCATGCGCAGGCTGTGTTTTGGAACAAAGCCTCTTATTCAAGCATGCTGCGCTGCGAAAGTTCTTTGGACATAGCTTTTAATCTCGACGTCATAGGCAGGAACGATAAGCAGATCGCCCAGCTTACCGTAATAGATATAAAGCCGGCTATTTAGCGCCGCGCTCTGTCAGGGCAGTTAAAAAGCAAGGATTAAAAATAAACAAATCTTTACGTAAAATTGGGAGGAATTATGTCTGTGAAAGAGAATTTGGCAAGAATAGCTTTTATCGGAGGAAGCGGGTTATACGAAATCGACGGTATTGAAAACGTTGAAGAAAAAGCGATAGACACTCCTTTTGGCAGTCCCTCGGATAAAATAGTAACGGGAACAATAAACGGCGTCGCGTGCGCTTTTCTTCCAAGGCACGGCAGGGGACATGTTTATCTTCCGTCGGAGATTAACCAAAGAGCAAATATGTACGCTTTAAAGTCGATAGGGGTGGAGCAGATTGTAGCTTTTACGGCTTGCGGTTCGCTGAAAGAAAAAATAAAGCCCAAAGATTTTGTGATCCCCGACCAGATTTTTGACAGAACAAAAAACAGACCCAGCACGTTTTTTGGCGAAGGGATAGTCGCCCACGTCGGAACGGCAAATCCTTTTTGCAACGATATAAGAGATGCGATACATCAGTCGGTTTATGAGCTTGGCATAGAGCATCATTTCGGAGGCGCTTACGTTTGTATTGAAGGTCCGCAGTTTTCTACCAAAGCCGAATCCGAAGTAAACCGCAATCACGGTTTTTCAATTGTCGGCATGACGGCGGTCCCCGAAGCCAAGCTTGCAAGGGAAGCCGAGATGTGTTATGCCAACGTTTCTCTCGTTACGGATTTTGACGTATGGAAAGACGGGCAAGAAGTTACAAACGACGCGGTTGTAGCCGCCGCAAGTTCAAACATATCAAACAGCCGCCGTCTTATAAAAATTTTAGCGGCTAAACTTTCGTCGAGGAAATGCCAATGTCAGTGCCGCGACGCTTTAAAAACTGCGGTAATGACTGCGCCCGAAAAATTTCTTGTAAGCCCGGCATATAAAAAGCTCGCTTTGTTTTTGAACAAATATTACGCCAAATAAAAAACCGTCGGCAGCCGCAGGCTGCGCCTGTTTTGTCAATCGTTTTTTCAAGGTCTGTTTTGTTTGCCCTTGTTTGTCCCTGTTTGCCTCTGTTTGTCATTCTCGCGTTTTTAATATTTGTTCTTCCTTAGCAGCCTGCACCCGAGTGTTTTTATCGGGTGGGAATCCATTTTTACTAAAAAATTCTTTTTACATTGCGTCTTTAAAAGCAATAATGTTAGAAACTATATTAATATTAAACATGGATTCCCATTTTCATGGGAATGACAAACCTTATAAAAACGATTGACAAAACAGACACTGGCTGTGTATTTCATAAAACAGCCGAAGGCTGTCTGAGAGAATTTTTTATCAAACTTGAATTCCCGCCCGATAGAAACATTTGGGCGCAGGCTGCTGTTGAACAAATATTATGTCAAATAAAAAAGCGGCAAAGCCGCCGAACTTATGAACGCAAAATATCAAAACCTTTTATCAGAGGCAAAAAAAGCCTCTGAAAATTCTTATTCTCCTTATTCTTCTTTTGCCGTCGGGAGCGCCGTTTTGTCCGCAAGCGGGCGCATATACCTTGGGGCAAACGTTGAAAACGCTTCTTACGGTCTTAGCAATTGCGCGGAACGCTCGGCTTTATTTAACGCGTTTTCAAACGGCGAAAGAAACGTCAAAGCCGCAGCCGTGTGGACGCGCAAAGGCGGAGTTTTTCCGTGCGGCGCATGCCGGCAGGTTCTTTTTGAACTTGCGCCGTCGGCAGACATAATAATTAACGGTTCCGACGGAGCAATACTCGTCTTAAAAGTTTCCGATCTCATGCCCTTTTCTTTTGGAAAAGAGAATTTAAAATGAATAAAGCGCAAATAGCCTATATGCTTGTAAATCTGTTCGGCGGCCTTGCGCTTTTGCTTTTTGCAATGAGCCATATAAACGATTCTATC
>JAISRM010000079.1 GCA_031273645.1 Endomicrobium sp. | reverse complement strand
CTCTTTCGTCCGCCCCGTTTCCTTTTTTTTCTATACCCTCTCTTTACTATTTTTAACATCTCTTTATACGTCTCTTTCTTCACTCCCACAAGCCTTCTAAAATCTTTTCCCTTTAATTTTAATACTATTTCTGTTTTTTTCATTTTCTTATTTTATCATTTTTTTTATATTTTGGGTTGGAAAGAGGTTTATTGACGTTTAAATTGCAGTTTCTTTTAACTGTTTGTTTTATGATATTTTGCATTTTTAAGATGACCTATCAAAAGTTTAAACAAAACACGCTCTATTGTTGTAATGCTTACATCCGGCAAAATATAACTTATTTCTTTTTTAGATATGCCAAACAAGCTATTTGCAATAAATTATATAACTCTAACTTCCGTATTGCGCAAACAGCTTTTGAAAAGTTACACCTGAGAAAAAAGTTCTTGACATAACAAAATTTTTTTAATAAATTTAGTGAACTCTAATATTGTTGGAATCTTCTTAATTATTAAGTATTTTCTAAAAGGATAAGAATTATGACTGCTTTGCCGGATAAGTATTTAGTTGATTTATCAAAGGATTCTTTGCAATACGCGTTTGACGGTAAGTTTGTCGGTTCAGGGGTAAGACCGGCTGCGGTCGCTAAAGAAGAGATTGAAAGCAAGTATAAAGAAATTCTTCAAAACACTTCCTCAAACGGCTGCGTTGTTTACATTCACATTCCTTTTTGCCAGCAGCAATGTTCTTTTTGCGGGTTTGCGGGTTCAAGAGCTACTAAAGAAGAGGGCAGATTGTATATAAATGCCCTTATTAAAGAAATTGAATTGATTTCGCAATATCAATATCCTGCAAAAACGCCGGTACAGGCTATTTATCTTGGCGGCGGAACGCCTTCTGCAATAGAGCCAGAATATTTAAATATTTTGGTTGAAAACTGTCGTAAGTATTTCAATTTGGCAAATGACTGCGAAATAACGCTTGAGGGACGCACTCATGACTTTGAAGGCGAACGCGGCAGAGAACTTGCAAACAGCGGGTTTAGCCGTTTTTCTATAGGAGTGCAGACTTTTGACACAAAAATAAGAAAAACGCTCGGAAGAGTGTCCGAAAAAGAAAAAGTAATAGAAATTCTTGCCGATCTTGCTTCATATAATAAAGCCGCCGTGATAATAGATTTAATGTATGCTCTGCCGGCTCAAAGCGTTGAAATGTTTATTGAAGATTTAAAAATGGCGGCAAGCGCTAAAATAGACGGTTTAGACACATACCGCCTTAAAGTTTTTGAAGACAGCAGGCTTAAAAAAGCCATTTTGACAGGCAGTATTGCCCAAACGCCCGAGCTTAGCATGCAGGGAGCTTTTTATAAAGCCGCTTATGACTGGCTCATTTATAATCAGTGGTATCAGATCAGTTTAAATCACTATGCAAGAACTCACAGAGAGCGAAACATTTATAATTCATGGGTAAAGAAAAAAGCGGGCTGCATAGCCATAGGAGCCGGCGCCGGAGGTTCAATCGACGGCTGGAGTTATTACAGAGCGCCGGTCGCGCAAAAATACATTAAAAGCATTGAAGCCGGAAATTTTTCTCCCGACAGTCTTAGCGCGCCCTCTGAGGGCAGGCTTCTTGCAAATAAGGTTTCCGAGCAGATAGAAAACGGATATTTGAACGTATCGGAACTTTTTGCGATCGACAAAAATTTTTCTGAAAAACTTTCCCCTTACCTTGAAAACTGGTCAAAAGCAAACCTTATAAAATTAAATGATAATTACGCAAATCTTACGACAGCGGGAAAATTTTGGGGCGTTAATATTACGCAGGCTATTATAAATATACTCAAATGAGGAGATGTTAAAATGAATGTTTTAATCGTTTATTCGTCGCTTACCGGAAACACAAAATTGATTGCCCAATCCATACATTCCGAGCTTTCACGAGCAGAGATTTCGCATTCTTTTGATATTTTTCCAGTTGAAACTGCGCCTGAGCCTGACAATTACGACATTATATATGCCGGCTTTTGGGCAGACAAAGGCGGCGCGGACCCTAAAACAAAACAGTATCTTTCAAAAATTCAAAATAAATCCGTAGTTTTATTTTTTACACTCGGAGCATACCCCCACAGCGAACATGCAAACCGTATTTTTATCAATGCAAAAAACATATTAAACCCAAACAATAAAGCGTTAGACGAACATTTTAAATGCATGGGAAAAATAGACCCGAAAATCCTTGAGATTTCCACAAAAGCGCACGGAGCAATGACTCCGGAAAGAGCCGCAAGAATAGAAGAAGCAAAAAAACACCCCGACGAGAACGATTGCAGCAATGCAAAAATTTTTGCGCAGGAGAGTTTCAGGAAGGTTTGTCAATGCTGACAGCTTTATACGCTAAAATAGGCATGGCGGGCGCAGCTCTTATATTTATAGGCGTCGTGTGCGTTTATTTAGCCGTAAAAAATATCGTTTATTTATATTTAGTCGGGCGCGATTTTCGCGCAATTACCGCCGTCATTATTGAAAACGACGAAGATAAAAACGCTTTGCTTGAGGCAAACATTAAAAATCCTCTCATTGCCATTTTAAATGATATCGTTAAAACGCACGGCGAACATTCCAACGATATTAAAGCCGAAGCTGCTTTTTTGTTTAACCACTATTTTAAAAAAAACATAAGGGACATAACGCTGATAAAAGTCGTGGCGGTAATTTCTCCGCTGCTTGGACTTTTAGGAACGCTCTTAGGTTTGATGGGAGTTTTTGGAAAATTGTCTTCATCTGCAGCTTTGGCGACGAGCGTCGTTCTTGCGGCGGGCATTTGGGAAGCGATTTACACTACGGTTATGGGGCTTACCCTTGCAATACCCGCGCTGATTGCCTATCACGTTCTTACAATTTACATGCGCTCTTTTAATTTAGAAACTATTGAATACGGATACAGATTTTTGGGAAATTCTCATTATTGTATGAGCAAATATCACAAACCCCGAAATCACAAACGCAGGAAAAGCGCGGAAAACGCAAATGAAATTTAATTTTGATTTTGACGACGACGTTGACAGCGTTATAGACCTTACGTCTTTAATAGACGTGCTGTTTTTGCTTTTGATTTTTTTTATACTTGCGGCTACTTTTGCATCCCCCGGCATTGACGTCGTTTTAGCCAAAGCAAAAAATGCCGCAGCAGCAGACCAAAATGAGCGCATAATGTTTAGCATAAACAGTTCCGGACAAATTTATCACAATAAAAACGCAATAGAAAAAGAGCAAATACGCCCGATACTTTTAGATAAGCCTTTAGATATTTCAATAGTTTTTAACGTTGATCAAAAAGCTCCCTTTGATTCTTTTTTAGGTTTGATGGACGCAGTAAAGACGCTTGGTTACGGAAAATTTCTTATAAACGCCGCCCCTGAGGAACAGCAAAATGCGCCTATGGCCGAATAATTACGAAACGATTTCAAATGCCGCAAGCATTTCCGTCATAATTGCAATATCTCTGCTTTTTGCAATTGCTTCCGTCGGAGAAAAGACAATAGCCGTCAGCGGCGTTATGCCTTTTGCCGTGTCTGTGGAATACGCGCTTTTGCAGGCAGATTTTTCGCAGGCTTCTTCAATCAGCGAAAGCGACGCCGAAGGAATTTTACCGCAAATAAAGAAAACAATTCAGCCAAAACCCCAAAAAAAAGAAAAAATATCAGACGACATGCAAGAGACTGAAAAAACAGTCTCAGACGATGAAGCCCAAAACGCCCAATATTCGCCTTTGCCTTACGGGCAGTCCGCTTCTCAATCTGACGACGAGTTTTTGCAGCTTTTTTTGCAAACGGTTCAGGCTTTGCTTTATTATCCTAAGCACGCGCAAAAAGCCGGCATTACGGGAATAGTTGAAATTAAAGTAAGTTTTTCCGACTCAGGCGAAATAGAAAGCGCGCAGCTTGCAGGCAAAAATCACAATAAAATTCTCGGCGGCGGCGCTATGAAAACGATGGAACGGGTAAAAAATAAGTGGCGTCCCGTCTTAAAACCGCAAAAAAAACAAACCGTCATTATACCTGTCAGTTTTAAATTGACATAAAAAAGAGGAGCTTATGATTATTAAACACCCGCGCAATGCGTGGATTGAAACTGTTAACGGCGCCGAGTTAGATAAAACTAACTTACTGAAAGCCATGTCGCAAAAACAAGCGGTTCTTTTGGGCGAACGCCACGACATCGCCGAGATTCACCGCTGGCAGCTTCACACGGCAAATTATCTTCATGCTTACCGCAGCAAAATGTTTATGGGTTTTGAAATGTTTCCGGTAAGCGTTCAACCTGTTCTTGACAGATGGGTCGCGGGGGAACTTAAAACCGAAGAGTTTTTAAATCTTGCGCAGTGGGACAAAGTTTGGGGTTTCCCTCCGGAAATTTATCTTCCGCTTTTTCATTTTTGCCGTCAGAACTGCGTGCCTATGGTTGCGCTTAACTGCTATAGGGAGCTTGTTACAAGAGTGGGCAAAGAAGGCTGGGACGCGATACCCGAAAGCGAGCGCGACGGGCTTACGCCGTCGGCGACCGCGCTTGAAGCCCACAAAAAGTATTTGTCAAAACTTATGGGCAAAGAAGTAGAAGAGCGTTTTGTGCGCGCCCAGCAAACATGGGACAGGGCTTTTGCCTGCAATATAAAAAAAGCTCTTGATAAATTCGGAAGCGATTATCTTGCCGTTGGAATTATCGGCAAAGGGCATTTGGAATACGGCTACGGCACGCCTTATCAGTTAAAAGATTTATCGATAAACGATACTGCCGTGCTTTTGCCCTCTGCTGAAGAAACTTTGGAAACAGACGAAATAAAAAATATTGCCGACGCAATTTGCAGAATAGACATTGTGGAACAACCGGCGGAGAGAAGAAAAAAATGAAAGTGGTAAGAAGTATTTTCAGACTGATAAGAATATGCGTATCAACAAGAGAAGGCAAAATAGGAATAATATTTTACGCGGCGGTGTTTTTCTTAAACATCGTCGGCGTAAAAGTTTCTTTGGAAATGATCAAATGGAATAAATATTTTTACAACGCTTTAGAAAAATACGACACGCAGGCGGTTTTCTATCAGGTAAAAATGTTTGCCATTCTTGTTTTGGCAAGCTCTTCCATTTATCTTATCTCAACCTTTCTTCAAAAAATGCTGCAAATACGCTGGAGGAACGTTCTTACTCACAGAGCGTTAAATATATGGCTTAAAGATAAAAACTATTGGCATTTAAGCTCTTCAGACAAAGCCGAACTTGATAACCCCGACCAGCGCATAGCCGAAGACTGCCGCACTTTTGTGGAACATCTTACCGGTACTACGCTTGAACTGCTCAACAAATGCATAGGGCTTACAACTTATGTCGTCGTTTTGTGGAGCATTGCAACTTACGCGCTTTCTTTTACCGTCTTTGGCGCGCATATATCAATACCTCATTATATGGTGTGGCTGGCTCCTATTTATGTGGCGGTATCGTCGCTGCTTACGCATTATCTTGGACGCCCGCTTATAAAACTTAACGTGGAACAAAAACACCGCGAGGCAGATTTCCGGTATTGTCTGACGAGGTTTAGAGAATCAAAAGACGCCGTCGCTTTGCAGTCGGGCGAAAAAGTAGAAAGAGCCATTATGGACGAGCGGTTTATAAGCATTATTAAAAATTGGAAAAAACTCATCAGAAGAGATTTGATTTTAGGCTGTTTTACCCGTCCTTATATGGCTACAATTTTGCGCATTCCGGTATTTCTTGCTTTGCCGGCATATCTGTTCGGCAAGGTTACGCTCGGATCGCTGATGCAGATAAGTTCGGCGTTTCAAAATGTCGTTACAAATTTGTCTTGGTTTATTTTTTACTATCGCGACTTGGCGGCTCTTGCGGCTTCAAGCGTTCGTTTTGACGCTTTTTTAAGCGCCGCAGAAAGTTTTACATACGCTCAGCAGGAACTTCCAAAACAAAAAGATAAGTTAGACATTAAAGACCTGACGCTTTATTCTCCCGAAAATAAAATACTTTTTTCGATCGGCAGCGTAAAAATTTCAAAGGGCGACACACTGCTTATTCAGGGCAGTTCCGGAAAAGGCAAAACTACTTTGTTTAGAACGATAGCCGGGCTTCACCACAATTATACGGGAAGTATTGCGGTCCCGGAAAATAAATCTATGTTTCTGCCGCAGAAAGCCTATTTTCCTCTAGGAGGTCTTGCCCATGCGGTAAGTTATCCGAATTCTTTTGACGAAAAATCTGCCACGGAAATTAAAGATATTCTTAAAAAAGTTCAATTTCCCGATAAAGACATTGAAACAAGGTTTATGCAGTACGATATGTCATTGCTTTCCGGCGGCGAACAGCAGCGCCTTGTGATTGCAAGAATTCTTTTTAACAAACCGGAATGGATTTTTATGGACGAAAGCACTAACGCCCTCGACTATGAATCCGAAAAATTTCTTATAGAACTTATGCAGTCGCAGCTGCCAAAGTCAACTTATGTGATAGTTTCTCATTCCGACGCGGTAAACGCTTACGCGCAAAATTACAGCAGGTTAAATATATAAGGAGGCAGGTATGTACTTAAGGAAAGCAGCAGCTTGTTTTATCGCAGTTTTATTAAGCGTAAATCTTTACGCTCAGGATCTTGTCAACACGGCGGACAGCGCAGGCGCCGAGCAGGCAACGCAAGACGTAAGTCAGGAAGAAACTACTACAGCGCAAGTTAAGGATAATGCGCCGCAGCCAAACGACGACAGTGTCAACGACGCCGGCGTTAAAAAAACGCAGGAAATTACCGTTACAGCCACAAAGACTCAAAGAACGCTTAGAGAAATTCCAATGACGGTAAACGTTATCACTGCGCAGGACATTGAAAAAAATCCGGCTTCTTCGGTTTCAGAGCTTTTAGAAAGACTGCCCGGCATTACGCTTGAAGACAACGGCGCGGCAGGTTTGCTGAAAGTCAGAATAAGAGGAGAATCAAGCGCGAGAACTCTTATAATTATAGACGGAGTAAGACAAAACGACCACGCGCCCACCACCGGAGGATTGCCCATACTTATTTCGCCTTCAGACATTGAAAGGATAGAAGTGATAAAAGGACCTTCTTCAGTATTGTACGGTTCCGACGCTTTAGGAGGCGTTGTCAAAATAATTACCAAAAAAGGCGCCGGCAAACCGTTTTCGCTCACGCAGCGCGCGGTTTACGATTCGTCTTCTGAAAGATACGACTATACGGTAGGCGTTTCCGGAAGACAAGACGGTTTTTACTATTCGGGAACTTTTAACTCTATTTACTCAGGTCTCAGGAATACTCCGGAAGGAGAACTCGCCGGTTCAAACTATGAAGGAAAAGACTATACTGCAAAACTCGGCTACGAATGGGAAAAAGGAGAAGTTTCCGTCGGCGCGCAGCATCACGACAGAGACGCGGTCTCGCGTCAGGGAACGGGAAATCCTCCGGCTGTAGTGGATATGGATTTTGTAAGAACTTCTTACGATGCCGACCTCGTATTAAAAGATATAACCGACAATTTTGTAAGATTTGCTTTTAACGCAGGATCGCAGAAATTGGAAAGAACGACAACGGACTTCTTTAGAATAACCGACACTTATACTTTTATGCCTCAGGCTGACTTGGTTTTCGGAGATCATTACATAATTGCAGGCGGGGAATACGACAACGACGACTTTTCAAGTCAACAGCGTTCAAATATGCTCAAAACAGAAGCGTCTTTATGGACGGCTTCTCTGTATGTGCAGGACGAATGGAGAGCTATTGAAGAGCTGGCTATTACGGCGGGCGTAAGACAGTCGTGGTATCATTCAAGCTCGGGAGCAAACTCTGCAGACACCGACAGATTGGTCGGCAGTCTCGGCGCGGTTTATCTGTTCAATGACAATATAAGTTTTAAAGCCAATTTTTCGCAAGGTTTTAAAGTGCCTGCCATATATTACACGGCAATGGGTTCGTCGTCAATCATTCCAAATCCCGATTTAAAACCCGAAGAATCAAATAATTTTGAAGTGGGAACGATCTTATCCGTAAAAAACTTCAACGTCGAAGCTTCGCTGTTTATGTCTGAAGCAAAAAACTTCATAGCGATGTCAATACTCTCTATGTCTCCGACGCGCGTTCAGTACAGAAATGTAAATAAGGCTGAAACTTTCGGCGCGGAACTCGGCGTAAGCTACGACGTAGCGCAGTTTACCCCTTATGCAAATCTCACATATATTGACCGCACATATTATAATTCTCCAACCAGCGCGGTCAAAAAGACAAATAAGACGGGCAGTTCGCCTTTTTACGGCTCTGCCGGCGTCAGATGGGAAGACAAATTATTTGGCTTTACTTTATTTTCAGACTTGAATCTTCTTTGGGCAAGCCAAGCCGACAACGAAACGTCGGCGGGCGTTATCACTACGGAAGACGGCTGGACTACATTGAATCTGCAAGTCGGAATAAAAAAAGAAAGATACTTTTTCTCGCTTGACATAAAAAACATTGCAGACGCAAAATACATTAAAACGGATTCGTCGCCTGATTTTTACGAAGCCGGAACTTATGTAATATTAAACGCGGGATTTAATTTTTAAAGACAAATCATTTTGATGTTTACGGCGGCCGTCCTGTCATAACGACAGGGCGGCCGAATGCCGATGTATAATTTAAGGAGCCGGAATGCAAAATTATAATATAGAATTTTTGGAAAATAAAAAGTCAGTCGGTAAAATCTGCAGAGAAAACAATGTTACGGAACTTGAAGTGTTGAAAGTTTTAGACGGCAATAAAGACGTCCGTTTACTTGGCAAAGAATTTGTTAAAAAACTGCTTGCAGATCTTCATTCGCTTGGAGAATTGCTTATGCTCATTGAACGCGAAGGGTCGGTTTTTGAGATAACATCCCCTTTCCCTTGCGGAGAAGAAGGACACGGGTATTATAATTTCCACCGCGCGCCGTTTTCCGGACATTTCAACATTGACAAAATAACAAACGTAGCCGTCGTGGCAGAAACCCTTTTTGGCAAACGCTCATGCAGCTGGAGATTCATAGGCGAAGACGGAAGCTCCGTATTAAAAGTTTATATCAAAAGAGACGCCAATAAAGAATTTCTAAAACCGCACCTCGAATCTTTTGAAAAATGGCTGGCTTATTAATTTGCAGACTTCGTCTGTTTTTATAGGATTGGCGTCAGTGTCTATTTTGTCTTTATCGTGAAAACAGAACGCCAAGTTTAAAAAAATCACTTAATCGTTTATACCCTGCAGCTTATTGTGCGGATGTTCATTTATTTCTTATGGTTATTCTTAAACGCCAAAAAGCTCGATATGTTGCAATATCAGGCGCACAAGTGCAGGCGCGCGCCAGCGCGCAATGTTAGCGCAAAATCAAAATGATACTAAAAAAGAGGAAGATGACTCCTTGCAAAAAGATAAGGATTTTTTGCAAGGAGTGAGTTTTTGTTTATTATAAATGAATGCCTTTTAGCAAAGAATTTTTGGCAACCTGAACATCTAAAAGAATGTTTTTTCTCCAAAAGCGAAGTTGGCTTAATCAATAAAAATGAAAAAACTACTAATACTTTTACTTATATTTACGCCTATATTGTCGTTTGCCCAAGACAAAGTAAAATTAAACAGGGTTATCGACGGCGACACAATCAAAATAGAGCGCAACGGCAAAAAAGAAAGCGTACGCCTTATTGGCGTCGATACCCCTGAAAGCCGTAAAAATAAAAAAAGCAAAAAAAGACGCTGCGCGCAGCAAAAAAGACGTTGATACTATCACCGCTTTAGGAAAGCAATCTGCTGCGCATACAAAGAAATTGTTAAAAAACAAAAAAGAAGTGCAACATTGAAACCGATGTATAGGAAAAAGATAAATACGGTCGCACTTTAGGTTATGTATATTTGGACAAAGATAAAAAAGAAATGTTAAACGAAAAAATCATTGACGACGGCTATGCTTGGGTTTATACACAATACTGTAAAATCCCTGAACTAACAGAATGGGAACAATTGCAAGAAACAGCAAGGGCTGACAAGAAAGGATTTTGGATTTCAGATAATCCTACACCGCCGTGGAAATTGCGGAAAGATTCGTCTCTTTAAACAACAACAAATCAAAATCACAGCCTATTTTAAATAAAGAATTTTTAAACTAATATCCATTATACTAGTTGCATACAAGTAGAGCATATGCTATAAATCCTCAAATACATCCCGAAAATCTCATGTTAAGATCCCACATAAAGCGAACCGGGTTAGATACAAACAGAGAACAAAAATTGCAGTTTTTGCAAAAGCCGACTATTTGTATCACAATAGTCCGTTCTCCGGTTCTTATAATAAAAAAAATCCCCGTCGTGGCATTGCCACTTCGGGGAATATTTTTTACTTGAGCATACCTAGCACGGAGAGATAGGGATTCGAACCCTAGTTACCCTTTCGGATAAACAGTCTTTCCAGGACTGCGCCTTAAACCGCTCGGCCATCTCTCCATTGAGTGTTTTTGCTGCGATGTTTTCTGC